>JBBACU010000356.1:0-2944 GCA_041656815.1 Proteiniphilum sp. | reverse complement strand
ACTCCCGTGGTGGTGGGGTACGCGCAGAATCTTTTCGGGTACAACTACCTGAAGTGGAACAAACGGATAGAACCGGTGCGGTATTCCTATTCCCAAAAGCTCTACGCGGAGACGCTGGAGTTGGTCTCTTCGGGGGCGGCCGCGCGGTTTTTTCAACTGGCAACAGCACAGAGCAACTGGCAATCGGCCGACTACAATTACGCGAACGCGGATACTCTCTACCAATACGCGCGAGGGCGTTACGAGATCGGCACCATCACCGAGAACGAGATGCTGCAGTTGGAGATCAACTACCTGACCGAGCAGACGAACCGGCTGAATGCCCGCATCGAGATGGACGACCGGATATTGAACTTGCGTAGCTTCTTGGGGATCACCTCCAACGTGGAGATCGTGGCGGTAGTGAGCCCCAAGGTGCCGGAATTTACCGTGCCGGTGAGTGAAGCCCTCGAAATGGCGCACGATAACAGCCCCGACATGGAGCTATTTTACCTGCAGAAGCTGCAAAGCGAGAGCGTGGTGGCCCAAGCCAACGCGAACCGCGGGTTCAAGGCAGACCTGTACGTGCAGTTTGGCTTATCACAGACCGATGCCCATTTTAGAAATCTCTATACCGATCCGCTTAACTCGCAACTGGTGAGCCTCGGTATCCGCGTACCCATCCTCGACTGGGGAGTAGGGAGGGGGCGGGTAGAGGTGGCCAAGAGCAACCTCGAAAAGGTAAAGGTGGATATCGCGCAAGCAAGAACCGACTTCGACGCCAATGTTATCAAGCTGGTGAAGCAATTCAACCTGCAGGCCGACAAGGTGGATATCGCCCACCGCACCACGACGCGTGCGTTGCGACGGAACGAGGTGGCTTACCGGCTCTACCTTTTAGGGAAATCCACGCTGCTCGACCTGAACGCCGCCATCGAGGAGAAGGACCGGTCGCAACGCGCGTACATCAACGAGCTGCAAAGTTACTGGAGCCTCTATTACGGGATCAGGAGCATTACCGGTTGGGATTTTGAAAGAGACAGCCCGCTAAACTCCCCGATGGAAAGTTTTTAGTGCCGGATGCGCCCGGGCTTATATTTGTCTGATAATAAGATAGGTATGGAAGGTGTGAATAGAAGGGGCAGAAATGATGTTAGGATAATTGTATGATATAGGGATGGTAAAGCGTTTTTCGTGAATATCTAAAGTACAACTTTGTTTTTTCATGAATATCTAAAGTTGGAAATTGCTCTCGCATGAATACTTAACGTTCAACATAGAAATATGACCGATACACAACATACAGAAAAAGGCAACCTGTTCCACGAATCGCGCGATTCAACAATGGATATACGTTTGCCAAAGAAGACTTTTTTTCAAAAATACAAGTACTACTTGCTGGGCGGGACCGCCTTCCTGGCCTTTTTGGTGTACGTTCTCGCAAGCGTGTCGGGAGCCCGCAAGCTGAGGGTAGATAGCGACCGGATCGTGATTGCCGATGTTTCCCAAGTGCCTTTCCTCGATTACGTGGATGCCGAGGGAATCGTGCAGCCGTACCTTACCATCAAGCTCAACGCGCTGGAGTCGGGAACAGTAAAGCGGGTCGTGGCGGAAGAAGGGGCGATGCTCCAACAGGACGATGTTATCTTGGAGCTTCAAAATCCTGAACTGGAACGGGTCATCGAGGAGCAGCAAGACGAATGGGAAAAGCAACGCATTCTTTACGAGGAAAAAAAGGTGGAAATGGAACAAAAATCGATACTTTTACGCCAGCAATCATTACAGGCACGTTACGAACTAAGCCGCCTTGAGAGAGATTTCGCCTTGGGCGAAGAAGAATTCAACATGGGAGTGAAAAGCAAAGCGCAACTCGATTTACAGCAGGAAGAATACGATTATAAAACAAAAAGCACCGCCCTGCAACTGGAAGGGCTCAGGCACGACAGCGCGGCCACCCACCTGCGGCGCGAGTTGATGGATAATGATTTGGAGCGCGCCCGGCGAAACACGATGCATGTCCGCTCTCGGATGGAGAACCTGGTGGTACGCGCCCCGGCAAACGGGCAGTTGAGTTACCTGAACGTAACGCTTGGCCAACGGGTGGGGCAATCCGAGAATATCGGCGAGATAAAAGTGATGGACAACTTCAAGATACATACCCGGTTGAGCGAGTACTACATAGACCGCGTTCAGGTGGGCCTGCCCGCTTCCGTTACCTACCAGGGGAAGAAGTACCCGTTGCGGGTATCCAAGGTGGTGCCCGAGGTGAAGGAGCGCCAGTTCGACGTGGATTTCGTGTTCACCGGAGAATTGCCGGAGAACGTGCGCATCGGCCGCAGCTTCCGGGTACAAGTAGAGCTGGGGCAACCCGAAACGGGTGTTGTCATCCCGCGGGGCGATTTCTTCCAGAGTACCGGCGGACAATGGATCTACAAGCTAAGCAGCTCGGACGATAAAGCCATACGCGTGCCGATCACTATTGGTCGCCAGAACCCCGTGCAGTACGAGGTGTTGAGCGGCCTTGAACCGGGCGACAAAGTAGTCGTCAGCGGGTATGCTAATTTCGGCGACGCGGAAGAGTTGATAATTAAATGACGGATAATCGAATAAATTATAACGAAGAAAAATAATAACGTAAAAAACCGGTATTAATATGAAAACAACACGATTAGGAATGGTAGTCCTGTTTATGCTGCTAACAAGCATTGCCGCACAGGCGCAGAATAGGATAGTAGAGAAGCCGGCAAGCATGCACAGCAACACCACCACGGTGGAGATAGGAAAAGTAACGCTTACCGATACAGCGACGGTGGTAGATATTGAAGCGTTTTTCCAGCCGGGGTGGTGGATCAGGATCGTTAGCGACAGTTATTTGTTGGCCGATGGAAAGAAATACATGATTCGTGATGGGGAAGGAATCGACCTCGACTCGCTCTTTTGGATGCCCGCGTCGGGAGAAGCTTCG
>JBBACU010000355.1:0-2948 GCA_041656815.1 Proteiniphilum sp. | reverse complement strand
AAGAATTTTTCTTCCGGGGAGCACTGCAGCAGTTCCTTCAAGAGAAATACAGGAGTGGTCACGTGGCGGTATGGGTTTCTGCTTTGATATTCAGTGTAATCCATTTTCAATTCTACGGTTTCTTCCCCCGACTGGTGCTGGGGGCGTTGCTGGGGTACTTGTTCTTGTACACCCGTAACTTGTGGGTGCCCATTTTGGTCCATTTTATCAATAACGCGACAGTCATCGTGTTAAGCTATTTCTGGAGTGACACCGAATGGATGCACGACTTGGAAGAGACAGAATTGACAACCTCTTTTGCCGTCATAGCTGCCGCGAGTGTCGCGCTCACCATCCTTCTTTTCCGAAACTACCGGAAAAGAAACACGCGCCCTGTCTCGAACCGGGCCGAAACTACCGTTCAGTAGTATACAAGGAATAAAATAAGTTTTACGCGTACGTGAGTACACAACCAGTAAGTAACGATAAAGATATAATTCAATGATACAAATTCAAGACACCATATTATCCAACGATATTTTCGAGGAGCATTTTATATGCGACCTTTGCAAGTGTAAAGGGCAATGCTGCGTGGAGGGGGAGTCGGGCGCTCCCATTACCCTGGAAGAACGCGCGCAGATCGAGTCGATCCTGCCCGAGATTTTAGACGATCTCTCTCCCGCGGCCCGGGAGGTAATCGATGAACAAGGAATCTCTTACGTGGATTACGACGGGGAGCTGGTCACCTCCCTGGTGAAAGGGAGGGAGTGTGTTTTCGCGTACTACGACGAACATGGCATCTGTAAATGCGCCATTGACACGGCGTACAGGGAAGGGCGCATTCCCGTGCAAAAGCCTATCTCGTGCCATTTGTACCCCATCCGGCTAAACGAGTACGACCAGTTCACAGCGGTGAACTACCACCGTTGGTCGGTTTGCCAGCCAGCCGTGAAGAAAGGACGCGCTGAAGGGTTACCCCTCTTCCGCTTCCTCAAAGAACCCCTTATCCGGAAATTCGGGGAGGAGTGGTACCGCGAAGTGTGTGAAGCAGCCGACATGCTAAAAAATAGTACCGATCGCCCGCGAGAATAAAAAATTCCACGCTTTCTCATATTTTTTCTGAGGATACTTTTCGGAATTTGAAATCTTTGTTCTATTTTTGCACATATATTAATAAAATGTGCAAATCGACGTGACCTTGGCACTTTCTAAAACAAAAAGAGATCTGATTGACGTGGCTCGGCAACTTTTCGCGAAAAAAGGGGTCGAGAATACCACCATGAACGATATTGCCGAAGCGTCTCAACGGGGCAGACGGACCCTGTACACTTATTTCAGGAGCAAGCAGGACATCTACAAGGCAGTAATCGAGTCGGAACTAAACGGCCTATACGCTAAGCTGGAGGAGGTGATCAAGCGAGAGATCGCCGCCGACGAGAAGTTGTTGCTGCTCGCTTTTACCCGGCTGAATGCCATCAAGGAGGTGGTTACCCGTAACGGTACCCTCCGGGCCGATTTCTTCCGGGATATCTGGCAAGTTGAGAACGTTCGGAAAGAGTTTGACAAGAACGAGATCCACTACTTGGAATCCATCTTGCAAGATGGCGTGGATAAGGGTGTCTTCCAGATTGCGGACGTGCGAAAAACGGCGGTGATCCTTCACTACGCGTTTAAAGGGCTGGAAGTGCCGGTCATTCGCGGCGTGATGAAACTCGAGTACAACAAGAAGGAAGATCGGGAGATTATTTCAAACCTTGTTTTTAACGGGTTGTATCGTGATTAAAAATGAAGAATTAAAAATTAATAATTACAGGTATATATGAAGTTATTAGAAGGAAAAACAGCACTAATCACCGGGGCTGCCCGCGGTATCGGGAAAGCCATCGCGTTGAAATTCGCCGCTGAAGGGGCGAACATCGCGTTTACCGACTTGACGATTGACGAGGCGGGAGTAGCCGCGGAGCGGGAAATCGCTTCATTGGGGGTGAAGTGCAAAGGGTACGCTTCCAACGCGGCCGATTTTGACGAGACGCACAAGGTGGTCGATCAGGTGATGCAAGATTTTGGCCGCATCGACATCCTGATCAACAACGCGGGCATCACCAAAGACGGGTTGATGATGCGCATGAGCGAGCAGCAGTGGGACGCGGTGATCAACGTGAACCTGAAATCGGCCTTTAATTTCATCCGCGCGGTGACCCCCGTTATGATGCGCCAGAAATCGGGAAGCATCGTGAACATGAGCTCCGTGGTGGGTGTCTCGGGCAATGCCGGCCAATCGAACTACTCCGCTTCCAAAGCGGGGATGATCGGGTTGGCTAAATCGATTGCGAAGGAGTTGGGCTCCCGCGGTATCCGCGCCAACGCCATCGCCCCCGGTTTCATCATCACCGAAATGACCGGACAGCTCTCGGAAGAGGTGCGCGACGAGTGGGCAAAGCAAATTCCGTTGCGCCGTGGCGGTACGCCCGAAGACGTTGCGAACGCGGCTCTTTTCTTGGCCTCAGACCTCTCTTCGTACGTGAGCGGACAGGTTATTAACGTCTGCGGCGGCATGAATACCTGATTAAAACAGGATATTGCATATAACTTCTTCAGGGGTACGAGACATGTCTCGTGCCCCTGAAATTTTAAAAAAAATATCGTGTCATGACCGTTCTATACGAAGACAACCACGTGATAATTGTCAACAAGGCGGCGGGTGAAATCGTGCAAGGCGATAAAACGGGCGATAAGCCATTGTCTGACATCGTGAAAGAATACCTGAGAGTAAAATACAATAAACCGGGGAGCGTTTTTTGCGGGGTTATTCACCGGCTCGACAGGCCAACAAGCGGGGTGCTGGTATTTGCCAAGACAAGCAAGGCACTCTCCCGGCTGAACGAGCTGTTTCGAGAAGACAAGGTCGCTAAAACTTACTGGGCCATCGTGAAAAACCGTCCACCCAAGGAAGAAGACACGCTTACGCA
>JBBACU010000354.1:0-2950 GCA_041656815.1 Proteiniphilum sp. | reverse complement strand
TGGCTTGCCCTTTTCGTCCGAACTGCCCAACGGATGGTCGATCCGTTTTTCGGCCTCCCCGATGTTTAATGCGGAAAAAGAGCATATCGAATTTGGGGTTGAGCCGGATATTCGCGTGGATATGTTACAGGACGACAGGGATAAAAACAAGGACACCATCATCGAACGGGCACGCGAGTTTCTAACAAACCGCTGAGTCCCGCCTGTTAAGCATCGGGACTCCGGTAAATACAGTATTTTGGTTATAAACGTGTATGATTAAAGCAGTTTTTTTTGATATCGATGGTACGCTGGTCAGTTTTAACATGCGGCAGATACCCGAATCCACGAAAAAATCCATCGAGAAAATAAGGAGTAACGGGATTAAAGTGTTTATTGCCACGGGCAGGCATTTTTCTTCCATCACGAATTTAGATAATACCGAATTCGACGGGTATGTCACCATGAACGGATGCTACTGCTTGACCGATCCCGATAACGTGATTTTCAAGAAAAGCATCGATCCGGCAGATATCAACGCCTTTATCGACTACCTGCAACAAGTACGGGAATTTCCTTGCGTGTTCGTGGAAGAGCACCAGCTTACCATGAATTATACCGATGAAGAGACCGACTACCTGATGAATCTGTTAAAGACCAATTCGTTGCCTATAAACCCGCTCGATTATTACCGGGATAAAGAACTCTTCCAGTTGACGGCTTTTTTCAAACGATCGCAAGAGGAAGAAGTGATGAGCATACTCCCCAATTGCTCCGCCATGCGGTGGTATCCCACGTTTGCCGACGTGATATCGAAAGGAGCGGATAAAGGGGTGGGCATTGATAAGTTCTGCGAATATTTTGGCTTCACGAAGGAAGAAACGATGGCTTTCGGTGATGGGGGAAACGATGTTGAGATGCTTCGTCACGCCGGGATAGGTGTTGCTATGGGAAACGCCAGGGAAGAGGTGAAGCGAGTTGCCGACCACGTGACCGATTCGGTGGATAATAATGGTGTGCTAAAAGCCTTGCGGCATTTCGGGTTAATTTAAAACCAAAATGATTGCTTTCATTGTTGCCGGTTTCTCTATGCTTTTTGGCCATCGGGAATTTCCTCTTATTTAACCCCTCTTCAATATATAGTAGGTCTTTAGCCAGTCTATTATCTGTAGATGAAAACGTTTTCCCAGTCTTATTTCTTTTCTTTTTGACAACAAATATTTTGTTAATAGTTGTCGATCCCCTTCACGCCGTGTACTATTCACATGATCTTGGCAAAAGACGAAGATGACTAAATCTCGTACTTAAAAGTACAAGCGCCGCCATTTCTTAAAGTGAAACGTCGCCATTTCTTAAAGTAAAATGCCGCCATTTCTTAAAGTTTGAGTATATTTGCTGCATATATATTATCAAGAACCGCTATTAGAACATCTTCTAAGAGACATTTTGTTGATCCATCAATAGCAACAGCCGTTCTGGGAACTAATCCGATAGGGATTTTGAAAGACTTCAACACATTTGGTTTTCTATTTGAATCATTATGTACCCGTGATTTAAGAATTTATTCTGAAGCAATTGGTGGCAACGTTTTTCATTACCGTGATAAAAGCAATCTTGAAGCAGACATTATTATTTCTCTCAGAGATGGCCGATAGGCAGCAATAGAAGTGAAGTTAGGCCACAAGCAAATTGAAGAAGCAGTGGAGAATCTGTTAAAATTAAATGATAAAATAAATACTGACAAAATGGGCAAACCTTCATTCTTGATGGTCCTTACCGGAGGGGAGTTTGCATACAGGCGCCCTGATGGAGTACTAATTGTCCCGATTGGATGCCTTAAAGATTAACTAAATAAATAGCTGATAAACAGATGTGTAGAAAGGTGATTCACTGGCATATTCGACGACAATAGGACATTAATTGCCTATCTTGGGGCAAAATCCGAATCTGGCAAAGTAAAACTAATTAAATGAACCATTTTCGGGAGCGAGAGAGCATTTTACACGTTATTTTTTTCAAATAGGATAAAAATACGTACTTTTATAGTTTGATCGAGGCGGTTTATAAATGAAATCTATAACTTACTTTATTTTTATCAAACACTATAATGGCTAAGCGTTCGAAAAGAAGAGAGGCTACTAAGAAAAAATTTCATCAACGAAAGGGCTTCTTCCTTACCATAGGCATACTTATCGGCATCGTTTTTGTTGCCACGTTATACCAGACTTCCGTCTATTTTTCCACCAATGAATCGTGCATGATGTGCCATGCTCACCCCCACGCGGAGGAGAGCTGGAGGCTTTCGACGCACGTGAATAATAGCAGTGGCGTGATGGTGAACTGTGTCGACTGTCACTTGCCTCCCACCGATAACACGTGGGCACATTACTCTGCCAAGCTAGCCCTTGGCGCGCGTGATGTATGGGGGTACCTCACCAAGGATGTGGAGAAGATCAATTGGGATGAAAAATCGCAATTGGAACACGCGGTAAAGTACATACCGAACGAATCGTGCGTGAAATGCCACCAAGACCTGTTCCCACAAGGAATCACGGACGAGGGAATCATAGCGCACCTCCATTACGATGAAAATGCCGAGGCACTGGGACTGCACTGCATCAGTTGCCACCTCGACGTGGGGCATTATAACCCCAACTATGCGCATGGGCAGATGACAGGTATCCCGGGAATGGGGGGAGCCTATGCCGCGGATACCAGCAATTATTTCAAGGAAGCAACCCCGGTCACCGCTTTCGTCAATTACACGGAGCGGATTCCCGGTACGGCCATATCGTTTAACATGATCGCGGTCAAGGGGGGGAAATTCATGATGGGAAGTCCGTCAAACGAACCGTTCCGTAAGCCGGACGAGTCGCCGCGCCACGAAGTGGAGGTAAGCCCCTTCTTTATGGCCGAAGTGGAGACCACCTGGGACCAGTACTGGGCATTTTACGCGGAGACGATGAGCGAG
>JBBACU010000353.1:0-2958 GCA_041656815.1 Proteiniphilum sp. | reverse complement strand
CCCGGAGATGTCGGGTGGCACGTTCACCGTGACCAACGGGGGAATCTTTGGTTCCATGCTATCTACCCCGCTGATTAATCCCCCGCAGTCGGCCATCCTGGGGATGCACAATATCATCGACCGCCCCGTGGCCATTGACGGGCAGGTGGTGATCCGGCCCATGATGTACGTGGCGCTGTCGTACGACCATCGCGTGATCGACGGCAAGGATTCGGTCAGTTTCCTGGTTCGCGTGAAACAATTGTTGGAGAATCCAACCGGCATGCTGTATGTGGGGGGCAGCCCCGAAAAGCAACTGCTCGAATTATAGCCCGTTCACGCTTCGCTTATGTTGCACTCGCGGTTAAAACTCGCGACTTCCACTATTTCGTGACCCGTTACCGATTCACTGAAGTTAGATTTTTCCTCGCTATGGCATCATTCGAACAAGTTCGATGCTGCTCATTTAGCTTAACGGAAAAATTCATAAGCTATCTGATAAATAACTCGCTTCGCTCGAACAGTTTATCAGATTACGCTTATTTCATCGAGTGGGTACCCCACGAAATAGTTATAGGTCTTAGTTTTAACCGCGAGCCTATTTTAATCTATAATTTTGAACTTGGCGAACTTGAGCAGCAGCTGCTTTTTTCCGGCGGAGTCGAACTCCACGAAGGCCCGCCGGTCGTTGCCGCTCATCTCGATGGACGCCACCACTCCCCTGCCGAACCGCTCGTGCTCGATGACGTCTCCTTCCTGCAATGCCTGTGCTTCTTTGGAGAGGGGCAACGCGGAACCGCTTCGGACAACCGGTGTCATCTTCTTCCCCGTCGGTTGGTTTTCCAAGCTCCCGTATCTTCCTTGTCTTTCCTCGCCTCGCTGTCTTTCCTCACTCCCCGCTCGTTGTAGTCGTTTTTCCCGCATGGAGCCCCAGAAGCTGTCGCTTGTCTCTTCTCGCGTGGACACCCCCCTTCGAGGCTCGTCCATCAAGAGGTACAAAGGATCGATATCTTCCAGGAACCGGCTTCTTGAAGCAGCATTCGTCTGTCCGTTCTTGAATCGGCTCTTGGCGTAGGTGATGGTACACGTCTTCTTGGCGCGGGTGATGGCCACGTAAAATAGTCGGCGTTCTTCTTCCAGTCCGCGGGTTTCAAATCGTGCCATGGAAGAGGGGAAAAGGTCCTCCTCCATACCCACCACGAACACGTGGTCGAACTCGAGCCCCTTTGCCGCGTGCACTGTCATCAGGGTCACCCGCTCGCTCTCGGGATCTTTATCGGTGTCTTGGTCGCTAAGCAGCGATACCTCCGACAGAAAATGCACCAGCGAGACCTCCTCGTTGCCTTCCTCTTGGCGGGTCGACACGAACTCGCTGATCGCATTCAGCAGCTCTTGGATGTTTTCGGCGCGGCTCATCCCTTCCGGGGTCAGGTCGTTATACGCTTCGCTCGCGATCCCGCTGCCCTTGATTACCTCTTGAGCCAGTTCGAACGCGTCCATTGTCTTGCTTTTCTCGATGAAGCCGCTGATCATCTCGTGAAAATCGGCCATCTTCTTCGCGGTGCCGCTATTCACGTCGAGGTTGTATTCCAGCGGCGTGGCGAGCACATTCCAGAGACTTGTTTCGTGCTGTTGTGCCGCGGCAGATATCTTGCCCACGGTGGTGTCGCCTATTCCCCGCTTGGGGTAGTTGATCACCCGTCGGAACGCCTCTTCGTCGCCCGGGTTCACGATTAGGCGGAAGTATCCGATCGCGTCCTTGATCTCCTTCCGGTGATAGAAGGAGAGTCCCCCGTAGATCCGGTAGGGGATATTCTTTTTCCGGAGCGCCTCTTCAAAACCCCGCGACTGTGCGTTGGTGCGGTAGAGGATCGCGAACTGGCTATACGCGGCATGTTCTTCCAACCGCTTCCGGGCGATTTTGTTGGCCACGATAAGCGCCTCTTCAAAGTCGGAAAACGCCTCGAGCACCTCTATTTTTTCTCCTTCCTCGTTTTCGGAAAAGACCTCTTTGTCGATTTGCTCGGTGTTCTTTTTTATCAGGCTGTTGGCCGCGCTCACGATATTCCGGGTGGAGCGGTAATTCTGCTCCAGCTTAAAGACCTTCGTGCCGGGGAACACGGTCTTGAACTTGAGGATATTATCAATGTTTGCCCCGCGGAACGAGTAGATGCTTTGCGCGTCGTCTCCCACCACGCATATCCTGAGGTGCTCTTCGGCAAGTTGTTTCACGATCAAGTGCTGCGAGAAGTTGGTATCCTGGTACTCGTCCACAAGGATATACTGGAAGCGGTTCCGGTACTTTTCAAGTATCGCGGGGTGATCTCTGAAAAGGAGGTTGGTATGCATGAGCAGGTCGTCGAAGTCCATGCTGTTGGCGGCTCTCAACCTGTTTTGGTATCGCTGGTAGATCTCGAAAAGGCGAGGGCGTTTCGCCATGCGGTCGTACTGCAGTATTTCGTCGTTGGCCGCGTACATGCCAGGCGTGATCAGGCTGTTCTTTGCCCTCGAGATCTGGCCGTGCACCCCGCCGGGGCGGTACTGTTTATCGTCGAGTCCCATCTCTTTGATGATTAGCCTGACCAAGTTCGTGGAGTCGGCCGAGTCAAAGATGGTGTAGTTCGGTTCAAAGCCGATGGCGTCTGCCTCGCTCCTGAGTATCCGCGCGAAGATAGAGTGGAAGGTACCCATCCAGAGACCGCGGGCGGCTTTCTCTCCCACGAGGTCGGCAATCCGGTTTTTCATCTCCCGCGCCGCTTTATTGGTAAAGGTGAGCGCGAGGATGTAGTAGGGTGGGAGCCCTTGTTCCAGCAGGTGGGCTATTTTGTAGGTGAGCACCCGCGTCTTGCCCGAGCCGGCACCCGCGATCACGAGCGATGGGCCGTCGCAAAACTCCACGGCTGCTCGTTGTGCCTCGTTCAGGTGGGCTAACAACCCCTCGTCGCTATGTTGTTTGATTTCTTGCATACATGCAAAAGT
>JBBACU010000352.1:0-2963 GCA_041656815.1 Proteiniphilum sp. | reverse complement strand
AGCGCAAGAAGAGGCTGCGATATAGTGGATATGCCAAGGTCAAGTTATTCGTATAAGAAGAAGCTTAAGCCAGATGAGGAGGACATACACAATAAGCTTAAAGAACTGGCGGAGGCAAAGCCAAAGTATGGCTACAGGATGCTGCATGTTCTGTTGAGAAGAAAAGGTTATGCGATAAATCACAAAAGGACTGAAAGGATTTACGCGGAAGAGAGATTATCTCTTAGAAAAAAGAGAAAAAGGAGGAAGACCGGATCAATGTACAGGACAGAAGTCCCTAAATCCGAAAGGCGGAATCATATTTTTAAGGTGTCATATTTTTAAGGCGTCAGACCTACACAATTGACAGAACCGGAAGTACCAATCTACGATCCTGGGGGAGCAACCCCGACAGAGGTATCCCCTTTTCGGGCTGAAAATTAGGTCCGGTATCGAAACGATCAAGGTAGCGATAAACTAAACGCCCCCCGAAGCGCTCGGTTAGCGAGGAAATGGAGTTTTATCTTCGCCTAGATTTAATTCATCAATTGTGTAGGTCTGACACCGTTGAGCCGTTGGTTACAGTTTCCATCCCTCATAGGAAGGTCTAAAAGGATGTAGAAGTATTGGGGGGTGCAGGGTTACCAAAGTTTCCATCCCTCATAGGAAGGTCTAAAAGTTGGAACAATTTCCCTTTTCGATTGAATGCAAACGAGTTTCCATCCCTCATAGGAAGGTTGTCAAGCGACATCAGGAATTGACCCCTTTGCGACAAGAAGAATTGACCCACCCCGTGTTGTTGGGTTACGCTTCGGGCGTCATCTCCTCGGTTTTCCGGATCAGGCCAGAGCGTCGTTTTTCAAGAAGCCGGTAACTCTCTCCACGGATCATCACTACCGTGCTGTGGTGCAATAACCTGTCCAGGATCGCGGTCGCGACTACGTTGTCGCCAAACACATCCCCCCATTCGGATACGCTGCGGTTGCTCGTCAGAAGAATGCTGCCCTTCTCGTAACGCCTCGACACAAGCTGAAAGAATAGATGAGCGCTGGAGCGTTCGAGCGGAAGGTAACCGAGCTCGTCCACTATCAGCAGTTTCGGCTTGGCGTAGATCGTCAGGCGCTCCTCCAGTCTTCCCTCATTCTGCGCTTTCGTCAGATTGGCCAGCATTCCTACCGCTGTCGTAAAGAGCGTCGTATAGCCTCGCTCCACCGCTTTGCGACCCAGCGAAATCGCAAGGTGCGTCTTTCCGACACCCGGAGGACCGAGGAGCAACAGTGTTTGCCCGCTCGCCACCCAACGACAATGACTCAGCTCCTCCATTTGCCTTCTGTCGACGGTGGCCTGCGCGTCCCAATCAAAGCTCTCAAGCGTACGCACACACGGAAAATGCGATATGCTCATGCCCATGCGGATACGTCGCTCATCCTTACGCCGAACCTCCTCACGACAGAGCGTGTATATAAGCTCACGGTAACCCATCTCCTTCTTAGACGCCCCATCCAGCAGATTGTCCAGGTTATCTCGGATGCCAGTCAGCTTCAACCGCGTCAGGAGGCTTGCAAAGTGCTCCTCGTCGATTAGAACGCACATGCGGCTTCGTATACGGATAAGGGCGGCGTCAGAGGATCGTTTACAGGCCGCCGTACTTTTTCCGTTTCCCCCTTCCTTTCTGTGTTTTCGACATGCCTGCCGCAGATGATCCCGTCAAAATGCGCGGACCGCACAATTCGAAGGTATCTTCCGGAGTTTACAGGATGTCGCGCAATCTCCACGCCCGCCTGATGGATTACAACTTCCGCATCCGCCACCAGGACGCTTACCTCGACTCCGATATATCTCCAGGGGACGCTGTACCGGTTGGTATCCACGTCGACAAAAGAATCCCGGGACACCTTGCGGACAAGTTCCCGAAACTGCTGATACGGAGCCTTCTCCATCGGCATTAGTTGCGCTTTTTCTGCTTCGAAGCGTGAGATCGGCGTGTCGTCCCTGTCCGTGAGCGCCCGTACATCCGACACATTGCAAAGCCATGTGGCAAGATGTTTCTCCATAGCCTCCCAACTTGAAAATTCCCGGCCGGCAAGGCAATTACCCTTGCCGTACTTAACTCCGCTCTCCACCTTTCCCTTCGTACGGGCCCGCCGCGGTGCGCAGGCGCGGGGTGTGAAACCCCAGTACCGAGAAAAGGCCTTGAACTTCTCGTTCAGCTCGAATTCCCCTGTCAAGCGGTTGTGCTTTTTTACAAGCGATCTCGCGTTGTCGATAAGAACCTCGCGCGGAATGCCGCCAAAATAACCAAACGCCCCTTCGAAACCCGCAAACCAGGTACCCTGATTTTCGCGCTCGAATGCCTTAAGATAAATTCGGCGGGAGTAGCCAAGCTTCGCCGTAAACAAAAATACTTTGACTCGCTCGCCGCCAATGGATACTGTCTTCTCCCCAAAATCCACCTGAAGCTGATGACCGGGAGGCGTCTCAAAGCGAACCGTGGCAACTTTATCGCGGCGAAGGTCGTCGCGATATTCTTTTACCGCGCGCTCCACTGTTCGAAGCGATACTACGATTCCCTTCTCCTCCAGCTCCTGACGAATTACATCCGCATTTCCGTCATGCCGGGAAAAACGCTCTTCAAGCCAATCCTTCAAACCGTCCAGAATCCCTGTCCGTACCGGCTTGTGATATTCATGTACACCGCCGTTTTTGATGTACTTCTTCACTGTATTGCGGCTGACACCAAGTTCCCTAGCTATTGTCCGCTTCTTCCAGCCACGCTTGTGAAACCCGATGATGGCCGACACTTCGCCTTCCTGTATGATCTCTCCGTCACCTGCCAAACCAGAATATGTATTTATCGACAGGTTGACAGATTTTCCCTCCATTGCAAACCCTCCCCGGTTTTTCAGTTCAGGGGCGGGTCAATTACTCGTGTCGCTACCGGGTCATTTTGACCTGTCGCCCGACACCTCCGGATACCCAAGCTC
>JBBACU010000351.1:0-2963 GCA_041656815.1 Proteiniphilum sp. | reverse complement strand
CATGTAAAAATACTGGGTGACACGTTGCCAAAAATAGCGGCCGAGAAGGCAGGGATTATTAAACCTCACACGCCCGTGGTACTTGGAGAGATGGGAAGCACCGAGGTAACGCAAGTCTT
Organism: Proteiniphilum sp.; assembly: GCA_041656815.1. Classification (GTDB taxonomy): domain Bacteria; phylum Bacteroidota; class Bacteroidia; order Bacteroidales; family Dysgonomonadaceae; genus Proteiniphilum. Next base: position 2,844 of record JBBACU010000351.1, on the reverse strand, counting down.
CATCGATAAGGCAAAATCGGTGAATGCCCCTCTTGTCTTCGCGCAACTCTACATGAACAATTTCGAGGCCGAAAGAGAAGAGGGACGTTGGCTGTTTCATGCCGATGGCTACCCCGGACTACAAAGCGAGTTGACCGGCTCGGCGCAGGATAAGAATGCCCGAACGGTATTGACCGCGGTGGAGGTGCTTCTTGAAACGGGGTACAAAATCCCGAAGGAAGCAGTCTACCGGGGCTTTGCCAATGTGATAGAGAGCACCGGGTTGACGGGGAGGTGGCACCAATTGCAATCGTCGCCCCGCATCATCTGCGACATTGCCCATAATGCCCACGGTATACAACAAGTGGTAGAGCAACTGCAGTCGGAACGGTACAAACGGCTCCATATCGTCTTCGGGATGGCCAACGATAAAGACGCCGATGCCATGCTCGCGTTACTGCCCCGGAACGCGATTTACTATTTCACCCGGGCCGTCATCGACCGTGCCCTCGATGAAACAGAACTGGCGAAAAAAGCTTCCATGCACGGATTGCAAGGCCTCACCTATCCCACGGTCGCCCGCGCGTTAGAAGCGGCACGAAAAAACGCCGACAAAGACGACTTGGTCTTTATCGGCGGCAGTTCCTTTATCGTGGCAGACGCGTTGCCGCTGTTCCAATAGTTACCAGATTAACACGATCCGGAAGTTATAGGTTTGCGGGGCATTTTGGTCTTGCGCTAATTGAGAGTCTTTGATGAAAAAGCCAACCGTGCTCGGGCTTCCAAGTTGATAATCCACACTAATGGTCTCGGTAAAATAAATAGGATTGCCCGCTTCATCATCTCCGCCATAATACGTATCCACGTAAGGGAGCAGTTTCTGAACCTCATTAACTCCCTGCGTTCCGATAAAAACATACCCCAGGATAGCTCCATCCTCATAAATATGCTCTTTTAGTTCCGGGAGGTCAGCCACTGCTTTCCATTGGGCCGCATCATCATCCCATTCCCAGTCATTTGCTCTTACCTCGATATTCACGATCTGCCACTGGCCGTTTAATGATTCGTCAATCATTCGCTGAATTTCGCGATCCGTCAGGTAATCATCGTTCGCGCAGGAATACCCACCCACCAACAGCGCGGCAGCAATGATGGAAGCAAACAAAGGTTTTGTAATTCTTTTTATCATAGTCTACAATTTTTAATTGGCTTTTTAAAAGTGGTTCCAATTACAGAGCCATTCACGGAGGTATGACTCGAGAAAAACCGCTTCGTTTAAACTAAACAACAAAAATATAGAAATGTTTGAATATTAAGGCGAAAAAAGCCCGCTATCCTCGACTGATGAGTGATATCTCCCCATGTTTTCACGCACTATAAATGGAGGGCTTTCAAATTAGTTTCGCGTTTAAGATGTGGACAGCGAAAAAAAAAGTATATTTGTATAATATAAGATGCGCCTTGGCAATACTCAAACCAAGCTTGGCATTGCTCTCGGCTTTCATTATATTTGCCAAGTTACCCGTACACGTGATACCGGAAATAGAGGATGAACGCGTGACGGCATTAATTAAATAATTATAATGATACAATATCTTGATTTATTGCAACGAGTACTTGACGAGGGAGTGAGAAAGGAGGACCGGACCGGCACGGGAACCATCAGCATCTTCGGCCACCAGAGCCGTTATAAAATGAGCGACGGCTTCCCGGTACTTACTACCAAAAAATTGCATCTCAAGTCGATCATTCATGAACTCCTCTGGTTCCTGAATGGCGACACCAATATAAAATACCTGAACGAGAATGGCGTACGCATATGGGACGAATGGGCCGACGAGCAGGGCGACCTGGGGCATATCTACGGGTACCAGTGGCGTTCTTGGCCGGACTACAACGGGGGAACCATCGACCAGATCAAGCAAACAGTGGAAGCCATAAAAAACAATCCCGATTCGCGACGCATTATCGTCAGCTCGTGGAACGTGGCCGACCTGAAAAACATGAAACTACCGCCCTGCCACGCGTTCTTCCAATTCTACGTGGCCGATGGCAAGTTGAGCCTGCAACTCTACCAGCGCAGTGCCGATATTTTCCTGGGGGTGCCTTTTAATATCGCCTCGTACGCTTTACTATTGAAGATGATGGCACAGGTGACTGGCTTAGAGGAGGGTGACTTCATTCACACCTTCGGCGACGCGCACATCTACCTGAACCACCTGGATCAGGTGAAGCTCCAACTCTCTCGCGAACCGAGGCCATTGCCAACGATGAAGATGAACCCCGAGGTGAAGGATATCTTCGGTTTCCGGTTCGAAGATTTTGAACTGGCAGACTACGACCCGCACCCTCACATTAAAGGAGCCGTTAGTGTATGACAAAGACCGAAATCCAACCACCCCGCGTGGCACTCATCGTCGCGCTCGACGAGCAAAACGGCATCGGCCGGGAAGGAGGGCTGCTTTGCCACCTTCCGGCCGACCTCAAGCATTTTAAGGAAATAACCAGCGGACATTGCATTATCATGGGGCGGAAAACATACGAATCGCTGCCAAAAGGAGCATTGCCCAATCGAACGAACATTGTGCTCACTTCCGATAAAGCGGAGAATTATCCCGGCTGCATCGTGGCGCGCTCGCTCGACGAAGCGCTGGCCCAATGCAAAGAAGAGGAGACCGTTTTTGTCATAGGCGGGGGAAAACTTTATCAGTCAACCCTATCTCTCGCGGATAAACTCTACATCACCCGCATCCATCATTCGTTCGGCGACGCGGACACCTTTTTCCCCGAGATTGATTTCACCGCTTGGAAGCTCGTTGACGAAAAACAACACGAGAAAGACGAAAAACATGAATTTAATTTTTC
>JBBACU010000350.1:0-2964 GCA_041656815.1 Proteiniphilum sp. | reverse complement strand
GGAACACGACGATTTTCTGGACAGGAACGTGCGGGAGGTACTCACTTTCGAGAAAGGGGAGACGGTGGTCCGTCAAGGCGATCCGATCCATTTCGTGATGCTATTAATACAGGGAAGCGTTCGCTCGGAAATGATTACCATGGAAGGGAACGTGCTGGATATCGATATCATGGAGCCGGTGATCCCGCTCGCTCCCTCGTTTATCTACGGGGCAAAAAACAACTACCCCGTGGACGTGATCGCGTTGGAAACAACCATCTTCCTGAAAATATCGAAGGAGGCGTGGCTGGACGAGATGGCAAACAACAAGCAGCTGTTGACGAATTTTTTGACGATGAATGCCGACTTGACGCATTTCCTCACGAGCAAGTTGCAGATGATTTCGCTGAAAAGCTTACGAAAGAAACTGGCAACCTACTTTCTTGAAAACACCACCGTGGAGGATGGTTCGTTCATGCTGAAGCGTTCGCGCACCCAACTCGCGGAATACTTCGGGGTGCAACGCCAATCGCTGGCCCGCTCGCTGAAAGAGATGGAGGAGGACGGGATCATCGAACTGAAAGGGCGCACGGTAAACGTTATCGACCGAAATAAACTAATCAGGGAGTAGGCATAATCATGGAAAAACGGATGGAACAGACAGGAAGCAAAGCACCCGTTGCGCTCTATTTCCTCGGACTAACAATGGCGATTATCGCGCTGCTTGTGAGCAACAACCACTTAGTACTGAAAAACATACTATTCTCAGTTGCCATTATCGCGGCAGGCCATCATATTGTAATTGTTGAAGGAGTTGGCGAAACCATTGAGAACACCAAGTTAAAAAAAAGATTCACTCCCAACTCCCATCTATTAATGGGATTGGCTGCGATAGGTGCTTTCATCATCGGCAACTTTTGGGAAGGTACCCTATTGATTCTCATATTTTCCGGGGCTCAATTTCTGGAGCACTTCGCGGAAGGAAGGAGCAAAAGGGAAATCACCAAGTTGCTAAAGATGACGCCAACCACCGCTCGGTTAATCGGTGCGGATGGAAACACCCGAATAGTGGAAGTGAGCGGCTTAAAGATGGGCGATCGGCTTCAGGTGTTGAATGGTGATCAAGTACCTATTGACGGGGTAATTCTTTCGGGTACAACCTCCATAGATGAATCTTCGATTACCGGAGAGAGTATACCGCGTGAGAAATCGGTCGGTGATCCGGTATTCGGGAGTACGATGAATGGCAATCGCTCATTTACCATGGAGGTGACAAAAGAATACAAAGACACGCTGTTTTCCAAGATCGTGCAACTGGTGAACCAAAACCAAAACAACCAAACGAAAGCGGCCGGTATTATTCAGCGTGTTGAACCCTGGTATGTCAACATTGTCCTGACCACCATCCCCTTGCTCGTCATTGCTGCTCCCTTCCTGTTCAACTGGACTTGGGCGCAAAGCATCTACCGGGGATTGGTGTTGTTGGTGGCTGCTTCTCCTTGCGCCATTGCCGCCGCCACTGTATCGGCCACATTATCGGCCACATCCAACCTTGCCAAGAATGGGGTGCTTTCGAAAGGGAGCAACTACCTGTCGCAACTGGCAAGCATCAGAGCCATCGCGTTCGATAAGACGGGAACGCTTACGGAAGGAAAACCGCGGGTAACCGGCTACTACTTCACAGAATCGGTCGACAGGGAGCATTTAATAGATGTAATTGTAGCCCTTGAAAGAGAGTCGAATCACCCGCTGGCAAATGCCATCTTGGCCAAATTTGACGCGAAAGAAAGGCTGAACATCATTGTAAGTAACGATATTGGAAAAGGGCTCTCGGGCCATTTTAATGAAACAAGCTACCGCATTGGCAAACCCGCTTCCTTTGAAAATGTACCCGACGAGTTTACCCGACTAAATCAAGAATGGGCCTCAAAAGGGAACACGGTTGTTTATGTAGCGGAAGAGGAGAAAGTGGTAGGCCTTATCGGCTTGATGGATACACCAAGGGATGATGCCAGGGCAACCGTCGAGTACTTCAAGAAACTTGGTATTCACACCACCTTAATCACCGGCGATTCCGAAACAACCGGTAATTCCGTAGCGAGTGCGTTGGGAATAGACGAAGCCATCACGAATGTTATGCCTCACGACAAATCAACCATAATAGACCATCAGAAACATACATACGGGATCACCGCTATGGTGGGCGACGGTGTGAACGATGCTCCCGCGCTTGTTAACGCGGACGTGGGCATTGCCATGGGCGACGGCACCGACGTCGCGGTGGAGGTGTCTGACCTGGCGTTGGTGCATAACAACATCTCTAAATTGACGTATGCCCATCGGGTTTCCACTAAAATGAACCGCGTGATCTGGCAAAACTTATTCTTTTCATTGGCCGTTATTATTTTCTTGGTTATTGTTAGTTTTATGGGGTTTACAGATATAACCATTAGCGTTGTGGTGCATGAAGGGAGCACGTTGGTTGTCATTCTCAACGGGCTGCGGTTGTTGCGATAATCCCACTTCACAAACCGATAATCAAGACCTCATCACCTTGCTTCCGTGTTGGGAGTAATGCCGGTTGCCATCCAGGCCTACCAAGCCCGCCCAACAAGATCCGTTCAGCCATTAAGGAATTGACAGCCATGGTACCGGAGAGCGTGCTAATACCCGTCTGGGAAAGGAAGCACGATAGAAGCTTACCCGGTTCTTGCATGGAAAATGATGGGGTGGCAGCGGGCACGGGCATTAAACGGCCGGGGGTTTCATCACCGCCGGTAATATTTCGCTTCAAGGCGCCTTGAAACGCTTACCAGCAAGATTAATACCGGCACTTCAACCAACGGGCCAATCACGCCGGCGAAAGCTTGCCCGCTGTGCAACCCGAACACCCCGATAGCCACGGCGATGGCCAGCTCGAAATTGTTGCCCGAAGCCGTGAACGAGATGGACGCGTTCTTGTCGTAGGGTGTGCCCCATGCCTTG
>JBBACU010000349.1:0-2967 GCA_041656815.1 Proteiniphilum sp. | reverse complement strand
CGGGCAACTCCCTCCACACGCTGTCGGCGGGCTATAAACACTCCGACGGGTACATCCGGAATAGCGATTACGACATCACCAACCTGCTCTGGCAAAGCCGGTTCGAGCTGAATGATGCTTCCATCGACTTCCAAGCAGGGGTAAATGACAAGAAGCAGGGAGCCAACACCTTTTACTCGGCCGCCTATCCCGACCAGTTCGACGACACACGGGGTGTTTTCGCCTCTATCCGCGGTGAAACCAACGGACGTCTTAAATTTGTTCCCCGTATCTACTGGAGCCGCCATTACGATGAGTTCCAGCTTATACGGGAAGGCACTCCAAACGTACCGGACTGGTATACCGACCATAACTACCACCGGAGCGACGTGTTTGGCATGAACCTCCATATGCAATACGCCTCTCTGTGGGGGATCACCGCGTTTGGCGGCGAGTTCCGTAACGAGGGGATCCTGAGCAGCGTCCTCGGGAAACCGATGGAGGAGCCCATCGGAAAGTACAGCTACTCCGACAACCGAAGCGATATCAGTTATTTCCTGGAACACAATTTTATTCTCCGCCAGTTCTCCCTTTCGGTGGGTGGCTTACTGAATCACAACACGGCCATCCCGAACACGTTCGACCTTTACCCGGCGCTAAACGTGTCTTACCGGCCGTGGGAATCACTAAGGCTGTACGCCTCATGGAACAAGGCCACCCGCATGCCCACCTTTACCGACTTGTATTACACTACCGCCACGCACATTGGCAATAGCCACCTTGAAGCGGAACGGTCGGAAGCGTTCGAAGCGGGCGCGAAATACACCCACCGGGTGGTGAGCGGCAGCATTGCCGCGTTCTACATGAAAGGGAGCAACATGATCGACTGGGTAAAGCCCTCCCCCGACGCGTTATGGGAGTCGCGAAACCACACGAGGATCCACACAAAAGGGTTTGAAGCCAACGCGCGCCTGGACCTGAAAGAGTGGTTCGGCGCAACTCAACCCTTGCGGTCGTTTCAAGCGGGCTATATGCACCTCCACCAGGGCCGGGTAGAAGACGAGTTGATTTCAAATTACGCGCTCAATCATCTTCGTCATAAATTCACGGCCGCCCTGCATCACGAGGTAGTGAAAGGTCTTACCCTATCTTGGCATTTCCGCTGGCAGGCGAGAGCCGGCTCTTACGTGCAATACACCAATTTGCAACCGGGCGAGCAGGTCAATTTCGCACCTTTCGCTTTACTGGACCTAAAAGCCAATTACGCGTTCCGGGGCGTTCAGCTATTCGCGAGCGCGAACAACCTTTTCAATGCTACCCACGTGGATTTCGGGAATATCCCCCAGCCCGGTTTCTGGCTGTCCGGTGGCGCCAGCATCAAGTTTTAGCTTTTGAATTAAGCAACCACATACCTTCCCCTCTGGTAGAGCCTTATGCTTCCCAGGGGGGATTTTCATACCCGGGAAAAGGAACTAATATTTGATTCTTTGGTACAAAGAGTGTATATTTGGATAATATTCTAGGATGCGTTTCGGATAAGTTTGTAAACAAGTTTTCAACTTATCACTCATCTTTCACTATACTTAGATAAAATTGAGTCTCCTCCGAAAACCCTATTTTGCCGATTTCGCCCTCACTACAAGGTGTTGTGAGTTGGGTATTTTTCAAAAAAAAGACTTATCGGGGCGGACTCAAAATTTTAAACCACGACAAGTAGAAGAATCTGTATGTTTCAAAAATTAGTAGCGATAGAGCCGGTGAGTTTGATTCCCTCGGCCGAGAAAAAATTACATTCATTCGCCAAAAAGGTCATCCTCCATGAAGATATACCGGCAGACGATAACGAGATAGCCGCGCGTATCGGTGATGCCGACGCGGTGCTGCTCAGTTACACATCCAAGCTTGGGAAAGGAGCACTGGAACGATGCCCCAACGTGAAGTACATCGGTATCTGCGCTTCACTCTATACCCCCGAAAGTTCCAACGTGGACATCTACTATGCCAACAGCAAGGGAATTACCGTGACCGGGATTCGCGATTACGGTGACGAGGGGGTCGTGGAGTACGTGATTAGCGAGCTGGTGCGTTGCCTGCACGGTTTTGATCAAGAGCCGTGGGACGGTATGGCACGAGAGATTACCGGCCTCAAGGCGGGTATCGTGGGGCTCGGGAAGTCGGGCGGCATGATTGCCGACGCGTTGCACTTCTTGGGAGCAGAAATCTCCTATTTTGCACGAAGTGAGAAAGAGTGGGCAAAATCGAAAGGATACCGCTTCCTTCCGCTCGACGATCTGCTCAAGTACAACGAAGTGCTTTTTTGCTGCCTCAATAGGAACACGGTATTACTGCATGAGAAACAATTTGAAAAATTAGGCAATAAAAAAATCCTATTCAATACCGGTTTATCTCCTGCATGGGATGAGCCTCCTTTTTTAAAGTGGCTTGAAGGCGACAACCTCTGTTTTTGCGACACGGTAGGTGCGTTGGGAGGCGAACATTTGCTCGACCACCCGAAGGTGCGATGCATGCAGGTATCCACGGGTCGCACCCGCCAGGCATTCGACCGACTGAGTGAAAAAGTACTCGAGAACCTATCAAGTTTCACGGGGATTGCCGTACAATAAAGATCACTTGCACGTGTTCACCCGATGCTTTCCTCTCGCTTCCAAGGTTAGAACACGATGGGTGAAGCGATATTTTGGAGCGTGCTCACTGCCGACCAGGCTGCAATCGCCGGCGTCGCGCTAAAGACATCTACCACGGCATGCACCTCATCGTTTTTGATTTCAACTCGCTGCCTATCACCCGCTTCAAATTGAGGAGTAGCCTCCATGGCAACCTGCAGTTTTTCGGGTCCCACGGTAGCCAAAGATGCAGCCACCGCCACGTTCAGCCCGGTTGGGAAGGTTTGAATTGCCTCGCGTGCCGTGCCCGAAAAAACGGGCACGTTGGTTGTCTCCATCTCGGGCGTGTAGAGGCCCGATCTCC
>JBBACU010000348.1:0-2973 GCA_041656815.1 Proteiniphilum sp. | reverse complement strand
TGGCTTGTGAAGTTTTCAGAAGCCACCACATCGATGTCAGCAAGAACATGGTCGCGGCCATGATCAACTTCCCGCTCATCTTTGCGGCGGGCGGCCTGGTCGCCTGTGTGCTGGGCATCATGTCACTTCTCATGAAGAAGAAACTCTCTGAAAATCCACATCACGAACTGAACCTGTCGACCTGGATCTCCGCCGGTCTGACCCTTGTCTTCGGTACCGCGATCGCCTGGGTGTTCTTCTCGAATATCCCCGCAGTGGAATTGAAGAACGCACAGTTTGCCGCCGGCTGGATTTCACCGCTCTTAGCGGCCAGCATGGGCGTCATCTCCGGTATCGTCGTCGGTATGTTCGCGGAATACTACACGAGCTATTCCTACAAACCGACCATTACAATCGCTGAATCAACACGTGAGGGCGTCGCCCTGACCGTCACCGAAGGCCTGGCCGTCGGGATGAAATCGACGATGTACCCCTGTGTCACCTTGGGACTTGCCATCTTGGGCGCGTACCAATTGGCCGGCATGTACGGCGTCGCCATGGCCGCGACCGGCATGCTCTCCTTTGTCACGGCGACCGTGTCAGTTGACACCTACGGCCCCATCGCGGATAACGCGGGCGGCATCGCCGAGATGAGCTTCTTGGACGACGAAGTCCGTCAGATCACGGACACGCTCGACGCTGTGGGCAACACGACCGCCGCGATCGGCAAGGGTTTTGCCATCGGTTCCGCCGCGCTGGCCGCGCTCTCCATGATCTCGTCCTACCTGTTTACCTTTACCCCTCCTTCAGAGATGATCATGCTCGACGCCATCCAGCCTCTGACCTTGGTCGGGCTCGTCATCGGCGGCGCCTTACCCTTCATGTTCTCCGGCATGCTGATCGACTCCGTCACCAAAACGGCACGCGTCATGGTGGTGGAAGTCCGCCGTCAGTTCCGTGAGATCAAGGGCCTCTTGGAAGGTGAAGTTTTGCCTGACTATGAGACATGCATTGCCATCTCCTCCAAAGGCGCTTTAAAAGAAATGCGCGGATCCGCGCTCTTTGCCGTACTGTTCCCCGTGATCTCCGGCTTCGTCTTTGGCCCCCTCTTTGTGGCCGGCCTCTTGATTGGCTCAACCCTTTCCGCGATCATGCTCGCACTTTTCACCGGCAACGCCGGCGGCGCCTGGGACAACGCGAAAAAGTTCATCGAAGTGGGCGGCGTAGAAGGCCTCTCCCGCGAGTCGGAAGAGCATAAGCACGCGATCGTCGGCGACACCGTCGGCGACCCCCTGAAGGACACCGTCGGACCTTCACTTGACATCCTGATCAAGATCATGTCCGTCGTCTCCCTCGTCATGGGTGCCGTGTTCGCACGCTTCAACCTGTTAGATCTTATTAAGTCGCTTCTGGCTTAATCGAATCGCTCAGACATTCAATGGACGGGTTCTCCCCCAAGGGGTGGAACCCGTCCTTTTATATGAGACAATAACGCCATGAGTCATGTAGAAAAAAGACTGTTCACCGCCATCGAGATCCCTCATGAATGGCACCTGGCCATCCGCAACTTACAAGATACATTGCGGCGCGAAGGCGTACGCGCGCGCTTCACTCCTGAAGCGCGCATCCACCTCACCTTAAACTTCATCGGGGAGACAAGAGAAGAGGCGCGAATACGAGATGTGTTAGCGGGTTTAGAGCGCCCTGTTGCTCCCTCCATGTCATTGGGCTCCGTCGGCCTTTTTCCCCGCCGCAAAGGCGGCGACCTCATTGTCTGGGAGATCGACTGTGACCCTCCCTTTTTGGCCTACCAGGAACAAGAAAAAAAAGCACTCGGATCCTTAGGCCTTCCTATGGACAACAGACCCTATCGCCCGCACCTCACGATCGCGCGAGAGGCCTTCGGCGATTATTTAAAAACAGATGCATTTAATCACAACCTGAATGAAATAAACAGCTTCCGTATCAAGGAAGCCGTATTGTTCCAATCCTTGTTTGAAGCGGGAAAATTGCAGTACCTGCCGCTTCATCGGTATTTGTTTTCAAAGTAGAAAGGCCAAGCGATGTTTCAGATTAAAAAAGCACTCGTCACAGGCGCAAGCTCCGGGATCGGAAAGGCCATCGCGGATCAGTTATTGGGAGAGGGCTGTGAAGTTTTTGCTTTATCAAGGCGAGTGCTAGATGAGAACCAGTTCCAAAAGGGGGGGATCCTCCACCAGATCGCCTGTGACATCACGGACGAACAGTCCTTGAAGGAAGCCTTCGATGAGATACGAGAAAAAACCGTTGGTTTGGATGTGTTGTTTTCAAACGCGGGTTTTGGGATCGCGGGAGCCATCGCGGATACCCCCAAAACCCAAGTCATCCGCCAATTCGATTTGAATGTCTTTTCAGCCGTGGAGGTCATACGAAAAGCCATCCCGTTATTAGAAACAAATAAGGGAAGGATCCTTTTGACAAGCTCTGTGGCCGCGGTGGTGCCTTTACCCTTTCAAAGTTTTTATTCGGCCACCAAAGCCTCTTTGAACATCCTGGCGCAAACCCTTGACACTGAGTTAAAACCCTTTGGTATTCGTGCCATCGCGGTCATGCCGGGGGATGTGTCTACAAACTTCACGGACCACCGTGATAAGGAGGTTTGCCCCGTGACGCATTACGGCGAACGCTGTGAGTCGTCGATTGCCCGCATGGAAAAAGATGAGCGGGAGGGGACCGCCCCCCGGGTGATCGCGGGGAAGTTCATCCGCATCGCCAAAAAGAATCATCCGAAGCCGCTTTACGGCCTGGGGTTTTTCTACAAATGTGTGCTTTTGCTCTACAAAATTCTGCCGGTTCGACTGATGAATAAGCTCATTGCCATCCTGTACGGTTAGTCACTTGCCAAAGCAAGAACATATGGTAAAATGAGCGGGCGTCCGAAACAAGGGACGTGACCCGGGCGATTAGCTCAGTTGGGAGAGCGCTGCGTTCGCATCGCAGAGGTCGAGAGTTCGA
>JBBACU010000347.1:0-2981 GCA_041656815.1 Proteiniphilum sp. | reverse complement strand
CCAGCATCGTGACCGCCATGTCGTTCACCTCCTTATTCACGTGTGGCGACTGTTTAAACAGGTAATAGTTTCCCCCTTTATCGCCCCCCAAGTAATGCTGGAAGTTGTACTTGTTACGGGTATAGGGAAACGCGTTGTACCGCTCGATATCGAGCGCGGGCCGCCACGTGGTGCTCCCGATGGTGTAGGTGAGCGACTGCTGGCTCCGGTTGTGCTGGTCGACTATCGGTTGGCGTGTTTGGTAAAAGGTGCTGGTAGCCCACTTCCCGTTCTCCTCTTCTATCCAGTAGGCCCCGCTGGCAGCGTGTCCTCCTGAAGCGAAAGCTTGGGACGCGTAAGGGGCGAACGCGAAAATATCCGACTGGCCCCCCGACGCGATTTTCAATTCATCGGCAAGGGTAGAAACCCGGATGGGAAGGGGCGATAGCTTCTCGGTGGTGAAGTTCCCCAGGTAGTTATCGTCGAAATGCGAAGAGACCTCTTGGTTGGTATTCACCATGTACTTTTTTTCGGCCGTGATCCCGTGATACGAGGGATTGGCACCGGTGTAGATGGTGGTGATGGTGGAGGCCTTGTCCAGATTCGGGAAATCGTAGTTCACGTTGTTGTAGACCAGCCCGTGGGTTAGTAACCGGTTGAATCCCCGGCTGCCAAAGGTGTGGCGGAACATCTCCAGGTAATCTCCCCGAAGCTGGTCGATGGTGATTCCTACCACCAGCTTGGGTATTTCCCCGGCTGGAGCCTGCGCGCAGAGTGCGGAGATTGAAAAAAAAGCGACTAAAGAAGAAATTACCTTGATCATCATTAAAATTGTCGTTAACCGATCGTTGCTATATACCCCATCCTCTTTTTAGTGTCCGGCTCGACGCGTAGCGCTTATTCTTCACCCTCTCTTTTCGCTGAAGGTAGAGGTGCGTGGCCGAGCGTAGCCATAAGCATGCCGCGAAGGGGATGGTTGCTAACGGCAGTTGTTGGGGTACCAGCCACCATAATAGCAGGAAAGCCAACAGGACTGCAAAGTTAATGAAATGATAGAAATAAACGATGCCCGCGGCCCGTTTTGACCAAAATAAAAGGGCTGCCAGCAGCGCGAACGGGTTCAACCACGCGAAATTCCAGTTCGGATTGGTGGCCGGATGTTCCGAAAAGTACATCAAGGTACACACAACGAGACCTCCCAATCCGGCTATTCCAAAGAGGAACGTGTCGTATAGTTGCGGTAATTTTGTTTTATCGAGCTGAATGGTTTGCACGAGGGAGACGAGGATGGTAAGCACCAACAGGGCTATGCCCGCGGCCATGGGGCTGACGGGGAAGGGTTTTCCCGGGTTGTTGAGCACCGGATCGCCCGGCAATACCAGGGTCGTTCGGCTCACCAACGGACGGTCCGGCACGGTGTCGTTGCCATGGATGATGGCACCCTCGAACGAATCCATCAAGTAGGAAGGGATATACATTTTCTCTCGCACGTTGATCACCCCGTCGGCATCGCTCCCGATCAACAGGTCGATCCCGAACTTCACCCACGGGGAGTGGCTCACGTGCTCGTGAATCAAATCTCGGAACGACTGCCCTTCTGCCGTGGGCGGGTATTCAATGGCGCCGCGGGTGTATTTCTCCACCATATCGCGGGGGCGCGTGGCGCAGTTGTCGTGGAAGTAGTTGTACCGGTATCCCCTGTTCTCCGGCAGCGCGTTCATTACCAGCGCGTCGAATAGCTCCTGTTTCTCCTCGGGGGATAGGTTCAGCTCCTGCTCTACCACCTCCTGCCCTTTGTAGCCGTATTCGGCCATGAATTGCTCGTGGGTAATGACCCCTAGCACGTAGTCGGTTTCACCCCGTATGAAATGATAAATGAAATTGGGTTGGGAAGAGTCAAAATAGCCGTAGTTGAACACGGCATTCACACCGGTGGAATCGTCCTGTACTCGAATTGCCGTATGGCCGAAAAAGGCGTAGACGGCATCGTACCACGGGGAGGCGGTGAGCAGGCTAACCTTCGCGCTGTCATTGAGTTGTACCTGCGCGGTGGCCGGCTGAGAAAACAGGGCAAAAAATAAAAGCAAGATAAGTGAATCTGTTCTCTTCATTGAACCAATGTTTCTAACCGCCCTAAAATAACGCTCTTTGTTAGGGCAACGTTCACGCACGCGTATTTTTTTTGGTTACCGTGCGAGGTGAGTGTCCCGCACTGTTTCTTCCTGATACGGGAAGGGCATCTATAATGGGGCAAAAATACATAAAATCGCGGTAGGTTCATACGATTCATTGATTTTTTTCCTGCAAGAGCATGAAATGTGCCTGCTTCGCCCGGCGGACAGGGGGCAAAACAAGTAACGGCAGCCCCATCGTGAGACCACCGTTACTTCTATTCGTCCTGTTGGTGTTGTTTTATTTTTTCTTGTTCCGGTTCCCGTAGCGGCTCATGAACTTATCCACGCGGCCGGCGGTATCTACCAGTTTCTGTTTCCCGGTATAGAACGGGTGGGACGAGCTGGTGATCTCAAGTTTTACCAGAGGGTAAGTAACGCCATCAATGTCAATCGTTTCCCGTGCGCTAACAGTGGAGCGGGAAATGAATATCTCGTCGTTCGACATGTCTTTGAAAACGACCGGACGATAATTGTCGGGGTGAATTTCTTTCTTCATATATATGATTGTTATATTTTTCTTACGCCAGCGCGTGTTTAACGCGCGAAAAAACAAGCCGATAAAAACATGATCGGGATTTCACCGATTTCGCGCGGCCTCATTTTTCGGAGGGCAAAGATAGCGTAATCCTTTATAATAAAAAAATAATCGTCCTCTTTTTTTGTTTTTGAAAGATTATCTGTTTATTCGCGGGGTATTGTTCAAAAAGAGATGACACGAAATGAAACAAGGTAACATGCGGGCGGGCGTCACTCGCGGGAACACCACGGTTTTGCGATTGGTGAAGCTGCTTCGGGAAAAACAGCTCACGCTCTCCACGGCCGAGAGTT
>JBBACU010000346.1:0-2998 GCA_041656815.1 Proteiniphilum sp. | reverse complement strand
GCGATAGTTGGGAAGCCGACATCGCGGGGGCTTATCATAGCCGCATCGCGCAGATTTGGTACAACCCCGATGAAAGAGAGCCCGGAGACTTCGAGCCTACGTACACCGTGCAGCGATTAGTGGAGATAAAAGAGATTTTATAAGGGCATAGGCAAGCCTGCGAAATGGAATAGAGAACAAATAGTTTTAATATATGCAGTAATAAAAACGTGTATGCGACAAATTACCTTAAAGGATATCGCTAAAGCACTTGATTTATCGCCATCTACCGTGTCCCGGGCGATGAGAAACAATCCAGCAATCAGCATGGAAACCCGTGAAAGGGTACAGGAATACGCGACAAAACACAAGTATAAACCCAATGCCTTGGCGTTGCAGTTGCGCACCAACCGAAACAATACCATCGGGGTAATTGTGCCGGAGATAGTCCATTACTTCTTTTCAACCGTGTTGGCGGGCATTCAGGACGAGGCCGAGAAAAAAAATTATAACCTGCTATTTTGCCATTCCAACGAAGATTACGAGCGAGAGGTAAAAAGCGTGGAGACCTTGTTGGACGCGCGCGTTTGCGGGATCCTCGCTTCACAATCGAAAACAACCCGGCAATTTGATCATTTTCAGGAGATCATCGATAATAACGTACACCTGGTCTTTTTCGACAGGATATGTACCGGGATTAACACCGACAAGGTGGTGGTGGATGATTACGCTGGAGCACTCAACGCGGTGGAGCACCTGATAATGACCGGATGCAAGCGTATCGCCTTTTTAGGAGCGACTTCCTTACTGCCCATCGCGAATAACCGGCGCATGGGGTACGAGGATGCCCTCCGGAAGCACAAAATTTCCATCGACGCCAACCTTATGAGGGTATGTGACACGGTTGAGCTGGCCAAAGTGGTAATACCGGAAATGTTGCAATCGGACCACCCGCCCGAGGCATTCTTCTGCATTAATGACGAGGTGGGTGCCTATTGCACGCGGATGGCCGCCTTGGCAGGCTTTCATGTTCCGGACGATATCTCGGTGTGCGGGTTTACCAACAGCTACCTGACCGAAGTGACTCATCCCACGCTTACCAGCGTGGACCAGCGGGGTTACGAGATGGGAAAGGTTGCCGTGCAACTATTGATAAACCGCATCGAGGGGAGAGAAACGAAACCGGGAATCGTGAGCCGGCTTATCAAAACGGAACTGGTCGTCAAGGGATCCACGCGATAAGCCTACTCCCAGCTCCTTCGCCCGTGATGCTTATGCCCGTGTGCTTCTTGAAGTCCCCCCCCGGAAAACGTGTGTCATGCACACGTTTGCACAGAAAAAAATGTATTTGATTTTTGCAATGATTTTTTAGATTTGTAAAGTAATGTACATTTGTTTGCGCGGGCGGTAACCTTACTCCTCAGCCGCCAAGAAGGTCAATACGCCGGAGTATCATAGTGAATTATCTAACATGAAGAAGAAACGACTATCCTTTTGGGAGATCTGGAACATGAGTTTCGGGTTTCTGGGCATCCAGTTCGGCTTTGCCCTGCAGAACGCGAACGTGAGCCGTATATTTGAAACTCTTGGAGCCCGGGTGGAAGATATCCCCATCTTGTGGATCGCGGCTCCGGTCACCGGGTTGATCGTGCAACCCATTATCGGCCACCTGAGCGATAAAACATGGAACCGGTACGGGAGACGGCGCCCCTATTTCATGGTTGGGGCTATTTTTACCACGTTGGCGCTCTTTTTCATGCCCAACTCACCCTCGCTTTGGATCGCCGCGGGAATGCTGTGGATCATGGATGCTTCCATCAATATCTCCATGGAGCCGTTTCGAGCGTTCGTGGGAGATAACCTGCCTACCGAGCAGCGGACCATGGGCTTCGCGATGCAGAGTTTTTTTATTGGCACCGGTGCCGTGATCGCGTCCGCTCTTCCTTACATATTGACCAACTGGTTCGGGGTACCTAACACGGCCGAGGAGGGAGCTATCCCCCTGTCGGTGAAATGGTCGTTTTATATCGGTGGAGTGGTGTTGTTCGCGTCGGTGTTCTACACGGTCTTCACCTCTAAGGAGTACTCGCCCGAGGAACTCGAGGCTTTTGAAAAGGCCCAAGAGAAGAGCACCGGGTTAAAAACCGTGATCAAGCCGCCGGTAACTTCTTCCCGCTTTATAAAACAAGGTGTATCGTGGACTTTTGCGGGGCTGCTCGTCACGCTGCTTACCCTATTCACCGGGCTGGGGAACCAAAACGGGCAACTCTACATCGTGGGAGCGTTGGTGCTGGTGTTTGGAGTCATCCTTCTCTTGTCAGGCATCATCACCGGGCGTACCGCCCGGCAGAACGGGCTGGTGGGTATCATGAACGACCTGCTGCATATGCCCAAGACAATGGGACAGTTGGCTGTCGTGCAGTTCTTTTCCTGGTTGGCTTTTTATGCCCTGTGGATCTATACCACGCCCGCCATCACGCAGCACGTGTATGGTACCACCGATTCAGCTTCCGATTTGTACAACCAGGGAGCCAATTGGGTGGGGGTGCTGTTTGCCGTCTATAACGGTGTTTCGGCAGTGAGCGCCTTCTTATTGCCGTTGATTGCCCGCCAAATAGGAAGAAAGGGAACCCACGCGATCGCCTTGGTGGTGGGAGGTGTCTCGTTTATATCGCTCTATTTCGTGAAAGACCCCTCCTTGTTGCTTATCCCGATGATCGGGGTAGGTTTTGCCTGGGGGAGTATCCTCTCCATGCCTTACGCGATCCTCACCGGCTCGCTTCCCGCTAATAAAATGGGAACCTACATGGGTATCTTTAATTTCTTTATCGTGATCCCGCAAATATTGGCAGCCAGCATCTTGGGATACGTCACCAGCACGCTGTTTCATGGGCAGGTGATCCTTGCGTTGGTGCTTGCCGGCTTTTCGCTTATCCTGGGAGGTTTCTCCGTCTTTTTCGTGCAGGATAGAGACGACGTGTACAGGCTCAGGAAATAATGTGATTAATGTGCCAATGGG
>JBBACU010000345.1:0-3003 GCA_041656815.1 Proteiniphilum sp. | reverse complement strand
CTTCAAGGCAGGCAGTGCCAGCTCCTTCATAGCTGCCGGGGAAGCAGCCTCCACCAAGTATTTTGGTTTTAAGGCAAGCAGTTCTTCCAATGAAGAACAGGCCTTACACTCGCGTCCCTGCTCCTTTATCTTCGCGGCCAGCCGCTCCGCTTTGGCCGCTGTTCTCGAATAAACACCTACCAGATCATAACTGGGCAATAACCCGTTCAATAACGCGTCGGCTACAATATCAGCCAGATAACCGCATCCTACAATCACTAATTTGTCCATACCGCGAAGATACATCTTTTTATCTTCATTAAAATTAGACTATTTCTGCGCTCGGCATAATCAAAGCAAGCTTTTTTTTCGCTTTATTCGTCCTCCCATCGTATCCATGGGGTTTTACAAGCCTGTATCGTGTCAGCTAATTTTTTTATTCGATCATTTTCGTTTATTTTGTACTTCTAATTAATTCAAGAAGTATACAAAACAAGTGAAGACAGTAAGGGAAATAACATCCATTTATAACCTTTATGTGAACGACCTAACCACGTACGGCCTATATCTTGGCTTTGACAAGGAGGTTGTGAAAGATGCCATTCATGATATTTTCCTAAAGTTTTCCTCGGACAAGAATATTCTTGGCAACGTGAACAACATCAAATTCTACCTTTTCCGATCCTTAAAAAACAGACTTATCGATATCCATAAAAACAAGAAAGAGTTCGTCGCTATCGAAAGCATGGATTCATCTCAAGAGCTGCCGTTTAATATCGATGTGAACGTGGAAGACACGTTTATTGAAAACGAGGAATGGCAAGAGATAAAGATGAAAATTGAACATATGCTTAGCACGCTGACTAATCGGCAGCGAGAAGTTATTTATCTACGTTACGTGCAAGAATACGATTACGAGCAAATCGCCCAGTTACTCCAGATCAGCGTTCACGGCTGCCGCAAACTGGTATCGAAAGCAATGACCTCCCTACGAGAAAAATTTGGCGTGCTCACTACCTTTCTACTTCTGATTTAACCCCACGCGTTGGGGTGCTTCTCCTCTCCCACCTTCACTTCAACAGTTAAAATTCAAAGAATTTACAAAAACAAGGGGATATTTTTTTAACACGAGCGTCTACTTTATATTGAGAGGTAATGACTGGTCCAAATTATTGAGAGTAACTAAGTAGCTATGAAACGATACACCGATTTCTTAAAAGACAATCAGTTTATCCGGTGGCAGTTGGCGCCGGATGAAGAATTAAACGCTTTTTGGCGGAACTTTAGGACAGGGCACCCCCACTTGGAGAGCGAACTTCAAAAAGCGATTGTTTACTTGAGAACGACAGGATTAAACAAGAACTCGCTAAGCGATGAAGAGCAAGCCCACCTGCTTCATGATATTCAATCCGCTATTTCACGGAGGAAAAAAATAAAGAGGCGGCGTGTTGTAGGGTATAGCATCGCTTCCTGCGCGGCAATCGCGCTTTTGGTAATAGGAATCGCTTTTTTCACTTCACCGGGAGAAGTCTTGTATGACCCGGATCAAGAACTCATCGTGGGAGAATTACTCAAGAGCAAGGATATCCAACTCATCACGAGTGAAAAATCGATCTCGTTTCAAGACGATGTGGAACTGGTATTGAATGAAGCGGGTACCGTAAAAATAACGCAAAACAATACCGAAGTAGGAACGGTTGAAGCGGCTAAAGAGCAGATGAACTCGCTTATCATCCCTTATGGCAAGCGTTCTACCCTCACGCTCTCCGACGGTAGCCGGGTATGGCTCAACTCCGGATCGGTATTTGAATTCCCGGCTAAATTCACCGATGAAGAACGAGTAATTCATCTGGTATCGGGAGAAATGTATATCGAAGTAGCTCCTGATAGCGAGAAACCGTTTTACGTTCATTCTTCCGACTTTCAGGTCAAGGTTTTTGGTACGGCATTTAATCTCTCCACGTACGAGAACACAATGCCAATGGTCGTGCTTGTAGAAGGGAGCGTCGCGTTGAAAACATCCGCAAAAACAGAAGAGACACAACTAAACCCCAACGAGCTAGCCCTCTACAACTCTCAAAGCGGAACATTTACCAAGCGGCAAGTAAACGCGGATAACTATATTAGCTGGAAAGAAGGGTACCTTACCCTTGAAAAGACACCCATGACCGAAGTGCTTAAACAGGTAGAAAGGTATTATAACCTCTCCTTTAATTTCGATTATGACGTGAACTTACAGAAGCGCACGTGCACGGGAAAAATATACCTTTCCGAGAATTTAGATAACGTGATGACAACAGTCACGCTTCTCACGTCCACACGCTATGAAAAAGAAAACGATCGGATATATATCACTAATGAACAAGAATAAACAAAAAATGCCTATGAAGACGTGAAAAAGAACAGCCAAAAAAGAAGTCGAACGATATTTGCGGTATCGTCCGACTAAATTGAATTTAATTACCCTGATTATTAATAATTAAAATCACACAAAAATATGAATAAATATCCTATTGGGGATAGAATAAGTCCCAATAATTTAAGGCGCGTGCTAAAAGTCATGAGAACAACATTATTTTTACTATTTTGTAGTGTCTTATTCTCTCAAGCAGCGACAAGTTATTCTCAAGTATTTTCTTTTAATCTGAAATCAACATCAATAAAGGATGCTTGCAGAGAGATAGAAAGAAATA
The DNA here is from genome assembly GCA_041656815.1 of Proteiniphilum sp. Taxonomy (GTDB): domain Bacteria; phylum Bacteroidota; class Bacteroidia; order Bacteroidales; family Dysgonomonadaceae; genus Proteiniphilum. The sequence continues at coordinate 331 of JBBACU010000345.1, read as the reverse complement.
GCGATTACATCTTCGTCTTCTCGGATAACAGCGAGAGCGTGATGAGCAAGAGAATAAACGTGGATGTCAACTCGAACAATGTAGAAGAGATTTTGGATACTATTTTATCCGAAACCGGCCTTACATACCGAATACTGGATAAACAAATCGTGGTATACGAATCAAAAGAAGCGATTCCGGCCAAGCACGAAAAAGAGATCCATTCATCCAATCAACAGCAAACCGGCAAGCAGGTCACGGGAAGAGTGGTAGACACGCAGGGAGAATCCATCATAGGTGCCAACGTGATCGAGGTAGGAACCTCCAATGGCACGGTTACCGACATCGACGG
>JBBACU010000344.1:0-3006 GCA_041656815.1 Proteiniphilum sp. | reverse complement strand
CTTGCCCCGCTTTTTTTGATGGTACCCGCTTCGGCAACCGCCCCGGCACTCATCTTGGTAGGGCTCTTCATGATCACTTCGGTGGTACAGATTAACTTCCAAGATATGACGGAGGCACTGCCCGCGTTTCTTACCATCGTGATGATGCCCTTTGCCTTCAGCATCGCCCAGGGGATCGTTTTTGGGATGCTCTCGTTCGTGCTATTGAAAGCACTCAGCGGTCAATTTAGACGTATATCGATCGCCATGTGGGTGATTTTCGCGTTGTTTATCGTTAAAATGGTGCTCGACGCGATGGAAGTGATGTAAGGTGTTTATTATATTTCTACAAGCGAATGGTAGCCATTTCATTTGTGTTTTACGGATGAAATGGCTACTTTCGCGTTCTCAATCATTACAATACAATAACAACAACCTATGGCAACAACGGCTGATTTCAGGAACGGCATGTGCATCGATCTGGATGGACAGTATTTTTTTATCGTGGAGTTCCTACACGTGAAACCGGGTAAAGGCGCTGCCTTTGTCCGTACCAAATTGAAAAACGTGACTACCGGACGTGTGCTGGAAAAAACGTTCAACTCCGGAGTGAAGGTGGACGAGGTGCGCATCGAGCGCCGCCCATTCCAGTACCTGTATAAAGACGATATGGGGTATAACTTCATGAATACCGAAACCTTCGAGCAAATCCCGATTCCCGGGGAGCAGATCGAAGGGGTGCAGTTCCTGAAAGAGGGAGACGTGGTGGAGGTGCAGATTCATGCCCAAAGCGGTACTATCCTCACCGCCGAGATGCCGGTGCACGTGGTGCTCGAGGTGACCTACACCGAACCGGGTATAAAGGGGGACACGGCGACCAACGCGTTGAAGCCGGCCACGGTGGAAACCGGTGCCGAAGTACGCGTGCCCCTCTTCATTGACACGGGCGAGAAAATAAAAGTGGATACCCGCAATGGCTCCTACGTGGAGCGGGTACGGGATTAGCGATAAAACATCCTCTCGATAGGTGGAAAACCTAAGACTGATGACGAGGGGCATATTAAATAAGCAACAGGCTTCCCACGTGGAGGCCTGTTTTGCTTATTGTACAATTTTTTTGTCCGTAAAGTATTTAAATAGAGATTGGTGGAGTAAGTAACCCCGTATAACAACCTTGTATGTAACAGTCTTGTATGTAACAACCTTGTGTGTTGTTTTTTGTTTATCTTTGCCACAGAAAGGAGATGACTACATGGAGAATCCGTTTGTTTTTGGCTCAGCAACATCGGGTGAATGGTTTACCGATCGTGAAGCAGACACGAAATTCATTTGTCGTCGTTTTGAAGCCACCGGAAAGCAAATATCACCCGACCTTGCCGAAAAAGTTTGTGTCACGGTAGAGAATCACTCGTCATACGTGCAGCAATTAGCGTGGCTCTTATGGGTGCAAACAGATAAGGATGCCACGGAAACCGGCTTCCAACATGCGTATACCGATTTGCTTGATCAAAACTCGATGCTTTATTTTAAGTACGTGGATGGATTGACTACCTATCAACTTAATTTTTTAGGGGCGATTGCCGATGGATTGACATCAGAATTTACGCGGAAAGAAAATCTGGCCTATTACCAATTAGGAACATCGGCCAATGTAGGGCGATTAAAAAAATCTCTTGAGAATAAAGAGTTAGTCGATATCTCGGGTAAAACGGTTGCTTTCAACGACCCCGTTTTCAAGTTGTGGTTCAAGAAAAACGTGAGAAGATTTCAGTAGAAAACGCGAAAACTTATCGAAACAGTATATTATGCAAATTATTCTTTCCCCTGCCAAGTTAATGGATTTCTCGGCAAACACGGCTAGCGTGAAGCCGACCAAGCCGCTGTTCCCGGAAAAGACCAAAGAGCTGCTATCGGTTTGCCGCCAACTATCAGAAAAAGAGATCGCGGGAACCATGAAGATCAATCCCAAGATGGCGCGCGAGGTGTACGGGTACTTTCAATCGTACGATTTAAAGTCTACCCCGAGAGAGCCTGCCTCGCTCGCCTACAACGGCATCGCGTACAAAGGGCTCAACGCGCGCGATTTCACGGCAGAAGACTTCGACTTCGCGCAGCAACACCTCAATATCATTTCCGGGCTTTACGGCATCCTTCGACCACTGGACGCGATCAGGCCGTACCGGCTAGAAATGCAGCGGAAGATCGTGCCCGATGGCTACAAGACACTCTACGATTTTTGGCAAGAGGCGTTGGCCAACTACTTTTCCAAGAAGCTGGGGAAGGGCGACCGGACGATTATCAACGTGGCTTCGAACGAGTACTCGAAAGTGATCACGAAGAGCGGGCTGCCTGACAAGACAAGGGTTATCGGCATCCGCTTCCTGCAACAGGGAGATAATGATTGGAAGCAGGTGGTGGTGCACAGCAAGAAGGCACGCGGCCTGCTCTCCCGTTTCATCATCAAAAATAAATTGACGAACCCCGAAGAGGTGAAGGGGTTCGATTACGAAGACTATTTCTTCTATCCCGCCCTCTCGAGCGAGAACACCTGGACGTTCGTGAGATAAACATAGAGTAAACCATTATTTGCTTGGCTATTGTTAATTGCCCGTTGCTCATGGATTCGATAAATCCGTTTTTTTCGCGTACATTTGTTCTGTATTAACCCCAAGACTAATCCGTAAGCGTATGAGCAAGTTAAGCATTAAACAATGGGCGGAGGAGGACCGCCCCCGTGAAAAAATCCTGCTGAAAGGAGTTTCGGCACTGTCTGATTCGGAACTGCTGGCCATTCTCATCGGATCAGGCAACGACAAGCAAAGCGCGGTAGAGTTGAGCAAGGAGATTTTAATGAGCGCGGGAAACGACCTGAACCGGTTAGCGAGGATGGGTGTGCCTGACCTGATAAATAATTTCCGCGGTATCGGGGAAGCAAAAGCGGTGAGCATCATCTCGGCGCTCGAGTTGGGAAGGCGGCGAAAAACAACCGGAGTGGCCCGGAAAAAGATCGTCTCTTCCCGGGACGCG
>JBBACU010000343.1:0-3016 GCA_041656815.1 Proteiniphilum sp. | reverse complement strand
TGGGTGAGTACGCGGGGCGTGAACTGCGAAAAAGAGATGGCGCGTCGCCGGCTCATTTCGAGGAGATCGGCTCCATCGTCTCTGCCGCTTGCCTGGCGCACGACCTTGGGAACCCGCCCTTTGGCCATTCGGGAGAGAAAGCCATCTCGTCGTTCTTCTCGGAGGGAGAAGGAGCCGGACTGCGGCCGTTAATCGAAAAGGAGGGCGGCCGGTGGAGCGACTTTATTTTCTTCGAGGGGAACGCCAATGCCATCCGGCTGTTGATGCACCGGTTCCGGGGCAGGCGAAAAGGCGGGTTTGCCATGACTTACGCCACCTTGGCCTCCATCGTGAAGTACCCCTACTCGTCGGAGTTGAGCGGCGGAAAAAACAAGTTCGGTTTTTTCGCGTCGGAAGAGGACGATTACCGCCGCATCGCGAACAAGCTAGGTATCTTGCAAGTGAACAATGACCCACTGAAATACGCGCGCCACCCGTTGGTGTACTTGGTAGAGGCCGCCGATGATATCTGCTACCAGCTAATGGATATCGAGGACGCGCACAAGCTGAAGTTGGTGACCACGGGAAAAGCCTTGGAGCTGCTGTTGGGATTCTTTGAGGGAGAGCGCCGCGAACGGAGGGTCAAGAACCTGTCGCTCGTGAATGATCCCAACGAACAGATCGCTTACCTCCGTTCGGGAGTAATCGGGCTGCTGGTGGAAGAGTGCTCGAAAGCGTTCCTCGAAAACGAAACAGCTATTTTATCGGGTACCTTCCAAGGGTCGCTGATAAATCACGTGCCTCACCACGTGAGAGAGGCCTACAATGCTTGTTCCCAGTTCGCGAGAAAACATATTTACCGCTCGGACGAGGTGCTGGAGATCGAGCTGGCTGGCTACCGGATCATCGGCCATCTCTTGGAAGTTTTTATCCACGCCGTCAGGAACCCCGAGCACACGTACTCCCGGTTGCTGCTCGATCGTGTCCCCGAGCAATACGAAACCGATGCGCCCACGTTGTATGAAAGAGTGCAGTCTATCTTGGACTACGTGTCCGGAATGACCGACGTGTACGCGCTGGATCTTTACCGAAAATTGACCGGAATGGGGCTGCCGATGGTGTAAAATAAATATTTTTTGATTTTTTATGGAAAATATTTGGTAAATCTTTATTTCTTTTTTATATTTGCCTCGTGGTTTTTTCATAATAGTATTAGATTTAAGGTTAACATGTTTGGCAGGATGTCGAGATGACATTCTGCCAAATTCTTTTCCGGATACTTCCGGCTTCCTATTACTTCATGCCCCGGCTTCGTTGCAAATTGATAATCAATCCCGCGCGTGCTCCGGAAGAATTTAACGCCATTCGCGAAAGATATTCTTCGATTTGCTTTCAAAAGAGTTTAAACTTTTTTATTTTTGTGAAACCAAACCAAAGATATGCGAAAATTACTTTACCTGTTCTGCATGGCTCTTTCTCTCGCGTTGTTCATACAATGCAACTCCCCCGAGAGGGCCTTGAATAAAAAGCTGAACGAGATGGCGGCGGACCTGAATGAATCGGCACCCGTGATGTTGGATCAATACACCCGCTTTGATGGGGCTTCGGTTTCGACAGACAACATTTTCCAGTACCGCTACACGGTACTGAATACGGAAAATCCGGACTCGTTGGTGGAAAGTGGGGTACGAGCGCTACAAGATAATATCCGTAACGAGTTTTCGACGAATCCCCAATTGCGCGTTTTCAAGGAAAACAAAGTGGTTATCGAGTATGTTTATATGGACGAGCATAACCGGATTGTTCGATCATTGCAAATAAATCCCGAAGATTATCAATAAAAGCCAGCTGTATGAACCGTTATTTTTATATCGACGCGGAAGGAAAACAAAAAGGAACATTCACGCCCTTCGAACTTAAACAGGAAAACGTGAAACGAGATACCTTGGTGTGGACACAAGGTATGGAACAGTGGAAACGTGCCGAGGAAGTGGAGGAGTTGCAGTACCTCTTTTTTGAAACCCACCAAGCAGGAAACTCGATTGTCCCTCCCTACGCGAGCCCATCCACGCCGGATCTATCGGGCGATGTTCCTCCTATGAAGCCAAGTAATTGGCTGTGGCCGTCTATATTAGCGACCCTCTTCTGTTGCAACGTTTTTGGAATAGTCGGAATCGTTTATGCCGCTCGTGTAGATTCACTCTATTACGCGGGGAAGTACGGTGAGTCGGAGCAGTCGGCCAGGCACGCACGGACATGGACCTTGATCGCGGCCGCGGTAGGACTGATATACGTGATCGGTTGGGTCTCGCTCCTGATTACCGGTAACTTTGTCCAGTACATGGAAAATATAATCGAAAACAGTGCCAGCGGCTATAATTTTTAGGCTTATTTGTTGCCGCGGAGACATGAGGAAATAGAAGGTGAGCAAGGGAGCCAAAATAGGAATAGGTGCTGCCATAACTGTTTTGCTTATGGTGGCACTTTATATTTTTTACACGTTTGACCCGTCTGAGCGGCCATTGTTTCCCCGGTGCCCTTTTTTACTGGCGACGGGCCTCGAGTGCCCCGGTTGCGGTTCGCAGCGCGCTATCCACGGGTTACTCCATCTGGACTTCAAGGCTGCCTTCCGTTACAACGCGCTGATGGTGCTGTTTATACCTTACATTTTTTTGGGAGTTTACCAGCAATATTTTGGAGGAAGAGAGCGGCATCCAATGATCGAAAAGCTCTTCTTCGGCCGTTGGTCGGCCCTCGTTGCGCTCGCGATAATCCTCGCCTTCTGGATCGGGAGGAACTTGTTATAATTAGGGCTCTGCGACGATATCGGCCTCCATGTCTATTCTATAGCTTTTCCTTTAAGAAACGGCCGGTATGCGACGCTTCGCACTGGGCGACCTGTTCCGGTGTTCCTTCACAGACCACGTGCCCACCGGCTTTGCCGCCTTCGGGACCGATGTCAATGATGTGGTCGGCACACTTGATTACCTCCATGTTGTGCTCTATGATAATCACCGTGTGGCCCCGTTCTATCAAC
>JBBACU010000342.1:0-3017 GCA_041656815.1 Proteiniphilum sp. | reverse complement strand
CGCGTGACATTGTCCAAAAGAGATGACACGAAATGAAACAAGGTAACATGCGGGCGGGCGTCACTCGCGGGAACACCACGGTTTTGCGATTGGTGAAGCTGCTTCGGGAAAAACAGCTCACGCTCTCCACGGCCGAGAGTTGCACGGGCGGATACATCGCGCACCTGCTAACGCTTCTCCCCGGGGCGTCGGACTATTTTATCGGCAGCGTGGTCGCGTACGATAACCGGGTTAAAGAGAAGCAGCTCCTCGTGGACCCGCGCATGATCGAGGCCCACGGGGCAGTGAGTCGCGAGGTGGCGGGCCAGATGGCGGTTAACGTGGCCCGGGAGTTAACGAGCGACTGCAGCATCGCGGTGTCGGGCATCATGGGACCGGACGGGGGAACCGACGATAAGCCGGTGGGCACGGTATGGATCGCTACTTGTTGCAAGGGGCGCCTTCTTTCCAGGTGTTACCGGATGGGTGACGAGCGGGAAGAAAATATAACGCGTACCGCTGAAGCGGCCCTTCTCCAACTGGTAGAGGTGTTGAAAGAGGGGCCGTGAGGGTGAAAATCTTTTAATCAATCCGTTCAAATCCGCAATAGGGCACCAGCGCGTCGGGTACCCGGATTCCGTCGGCCGTTTGGTTGTTCTCCAGCAGCGCGGCCATGACCCGGGGCAGCGCCAACGCGCTTCCGTTGAGCGTGTGACAGAGTTGCGTCTTCCGGTTTTCGTCGCGATAACGACACTTCAACCGGTTGGCTTGGTACTCCTCGAAGTTGGAAACCGAGCTGACCTCTAACCAGCGCTCCTGTGCCGCGGAAAACACTTCAAAGTCGAACGTCAACGCGGAAGTGAAGCTCATGTCGCCCCCGCACAGCCGGAGGATTCGCCACGGTAGCTCCAGCCTTTCCACCAATGTTTGCACGTGGTTAACCATCTCGTTGAGCCGTTCGTAGGACCGCTCGGGCTTCTCAATGCAGACGATCTCCACCTTGTCAAACTGGTGAAGCCTGTTTAACCCCCGCACGTCCTTTCCGTAGGAACCGGCCTCGCGCCGGAAACACGCCGAGTAGGCGGTGTTTTTGACGGGGAGCTCTTTGTCCTCCAGGATAACATCGCGGTACATGTTGGTTACCGGTACTTCGGAAGTGGGGATCAAGTAGAGATCGTCCATCCCCACGTGGTACATCTGCCCCTCTTTGTCGGGCAGCTGCCCGGTGCCAAAGCCCGAGTCGCTATTCACCATGTAGGGGGGCTGCACTTCGAGAAAACCGGCATCCCGGGCCGCGTCCAGGAAGAAGTTTATCAGCGCGCGTTGCAAGCGCGCCCCCTTTCCCTTGTAGACGGGAAATCCCGCGCCGGTAATCTTTACTCCCAGCTCGAAGTCGATGAGGTCGTATTTCTTTGCCAGGTCCCAATGCGGGAGGGCGCCTTCCGGGAGGCGGGGCATCGTTCCCCCGCTCCGCTCCACCGGGTTGTCTTCCGCGGATCTGCCTTCCGGCACCGATTCGTGGGGAAGGTTGGGGATGGTTACCAAGAGCCGGTTGATTTTCTCTTCGGCATCTTTTAATGTTGCTTCAAGTTGTCGGGAAGACTCTTTCAGCACGCCTACCTTCTCCCGGGCAGCGGTTGCCTCTTCTTTTTTTCCCTCTTTCATGAACGCGCCGATGGACCGCGAGAGCGTGTTGATCTCTGCCAACACGGAGTCGAGCGATGTCTGCGAGTCACGCCGTACCGCGTCAAGCTCTATGATACGGGTAATAACCTCTTGCCCGTCGAAATGTTTTTTCGATAGGCGGCGAACGATCCCGGCAGGGTTCTCATTGATGGCTTTAAGTGTGAGCATACTAACTGTTTCGACTGTTATTTGAATGGCGCGAAGGTACAAAAAATACCGGCGCGGAAACAGCCGAAAGGCAAATAGTTCACGAAAGCGCCCCTACGTCAGAATAGCTGGAAATGGAGCGACTCGCGCATTTCCCTCTCTTTTTGCTTTTTTTGACGGTAATAACGGGAAACGTAATAGGCTACCCCCGCGAGGGCGCCCAACATCATAAGGTCTTTAACTGTACTATTTTTCATAAGATTATTTTATTGAACTTTTGCGAATGATTTTACAGCTAAATATAAGACCTATAACTATTTCGTGGGCACCCGTCCGATGAAATAGGCGTAATCTGATAAGCTGTTTGAGCGAAGCGAGTTATTTATCAGATAGCCTATAAATCGGCAACGGGTCACTAAATAGTGGAAGTCGAGATATTTAGCTGTAAAATCGCCACAAGCGAAACTTGAATTAATTTATTTTTTTAGCCCCAGCAATTGCATGGTGGGCACTTGCTCTATGTATAAGACGTAATTGGCGCGAAAAAGTTGCGTCGAACGAGCGAAAAAACGGGGAAAGTTATCGGTCTGCTACTTGTTCGATCACGAGCACCCGCTTGGTTTCGCCGGTAACCCGGAACCGGTCGTCAGCCCGTTCCCCCACCACCCACGCGATATCGTTGCCGGACAAGAGCACCCATGCCTCCTCTTTTTCCTTGATACTGAGTTTTATGTCGGTGAAAAAATCACTTAGTTTTTTCCGCCCTTTCATGCCGAAGGGGATAAACCAATCCCCCTGTTGCCACTTGCGCAGCAAAAGGGGGAACTCCACCTTGTCGGCATCCATGTAGAGGTAATGGCGCCCTTTCCGGATCTCCACGGGCGTATTTTCCACGCGAAGGGCGAGATGCAGGGGCGACCGGATCTCGCTGACCCCCTTGTCCACGAAGTACTCGGGAGGCTCCGGCAACCCTTCTTTGGGTTGATCCAGGATAAAGAACTCCCGGTCCTTGATCAACCGGTAGGGCCCCGCGTGAAACTGTCTCCCGGGCTCGCTCTCCATGCTTCGGTAAACAGCGCGGATGGTGGAAGGGTCAAACCCCAGCGGGGAGAGGATCTCGAACAGGACGGCCCGCGGTGAGGCGGTCTCGCGCAGCCGGCGAATATCGATCCGGTTGTCCCGAAAAAGCGTGTGGATGCTCTCCC
>JBBACU010000341.1:0-3030 GCA_041656815.1 Proteiniphilum sp. | reverse complement strand
CGAGAAAGATTTAATAAACGTGTTGCACCATTACCGCAATAACCCCAGCGTGGTGATGTGGTGTATCGGTAACGAGGTGGGAGAGCAAAGCCATAGAGAAGGAGCCAAAGTAGCCCGCTTTCTACAAGATATCTGTCATCGCGAGGACCCCACCCGGCCGGTGACGAACGGGATGGACCGGGTGGATCATGTTTTTTCTAATTACACGGCCGCTATCATGGACGTGCCCGGGTTTAATTACCGGTCGTTCCGTTACCAGGAAGCGTACGAGAGACTACCCCAACAACTCGTGTTGGGTAGCGAAACCACCTCGGCTTTAAGCTCCCGCGGGGTATACAAGTTCCCGGTAGAAAGAAAGTCAATGGCGTTGTACGACGACCACCAAGCGTCATCTTATGACCTGGAGCACGCCTCCTGGTCTAATTTGCCGGAAGATGATTTTATCCAACACGACGACCTGCACTACGCGATGGGTGAGTTCCTATGGACCGGGTTTGATTACCTCGGGGAGCCCACTCCCTATTACAGCAACTGGCCCAGTCACAGTTCGCTGTTTGGCGCGGTAGACCTGGCGGGAATTCCCAAGGATCGGTTCTATCTTTACCGAAGTCATTGGAATAAAGAGGAAGAGACCCTGCATATCCTCCCCCATTGGAACTGGGAAGGGCGTGAAGGTGAAGTGACCCCGGTGTTCGTGTACACCAACCACCCGTCGGCAGAACTCTTTATCAACGGCAAAAGCCAAGGAGTACGAACAAAAGACCTTACCATACCCCTCGATGGGAGTTACACGGAGGAAGCCCAAAAAAGTCTGAAAAGGCAAAAGAGGTATCGTTTGATGTGGATGGATACCCGTTACGAACCGGGAACGGTGAAGGTGGTGGCGTACAACGAAGAGGGCAACGCGGTGGCCGAGAAGGAGATCCGTACTGCCGGGAAACCGCACCGCTTGATACTCGAGGCGGATCGTACCACGATAGACGCGGATGGGAAGGACCTTTCCTTTATTACCGTGTCGGTAGTGGATCGGGAGGGTAACCCTTGTCCCAACGTGAACGAGCTGGTGCGGTTTAACGTGAAAGGCGCGGGAGCTTACCGCGCGGGAGCCAATGGGAACCCGGCAAGCTTAGACCTGTTCCATTTGCCGCGCATGCACCTCTTTAACGGTAAGTTAGTAGCCATCGTGGAATCCACTGAAACACCCGGTACCATTACCCTCGAAGCAACCTCCAGCGGATTGCGAAAAGCCAGTATCAACATTCAAACAAAATAGTTTTACACGATACTGCCGTTCCAGGTAGATGTCCCCCGGCGGGTCGGCAAGCACTCCCGATTTTGTCAGAACGCGTGACGCGTTATTGATGCTTTCCTGTAATCAACAAGTTAAATGATAATCGTGATGAAAAGATTTTTAGTCGTTCCCTTTTTCATTCTCGCGACTCTCTGCCTTGCACGTGGAGGAGAGAATGTTCGATTTGCCGGTGATAGCGGAAGCAAAAAAATAGATGTCTATTTTGGTGATAGCTATTTTACCTCCTACCTCTATCCCGATAGCATGGAAAAGCAGGTGCTTTACCCGATAGTGACTGCCTCGGGCAAAGAGATTACCCGAGGATTTCCCGTCCGCCCGAGGCCTTTTGAACGAGCCGACCACCCGCACCAAGTGGGGTTGTGGTTCAATTTTGGGGACGTGAACGGGTTGGATTTTTGGAATAACTCTTACGCGATCAAGCAAGAAAACAAGCACCGGTACGGTTCCATACGGTTCAAGGAGATCGTGGAGACCGACCCGGGAACCGGCAAGCTTGTTGTCGCCTCGGAGTGGGTGGATAATAACGGGGAAGTTCTTTTGGAAGAGATTTCGTCTTACGTTTTTAACGAGGAAGATGGGGTGCGGTCAATTCTGCGGTCGGTGGTGCTAACCGCTAAAAAGAAGGTGACTTTTACCGAAAACAAAGAGGGAATGTTTGGCTTACGCGTGGGAAGGGCTTTCGAAGAGCCCACGGACACACCCAGTAACCTTTTGGATAGCGAGGGGAAGAGAACAGAAACCCGGTCGATACATAACGAGGGTGTAAATGGCGTGTATCGTAATGGTGATGGGCTTACCGGAGGTGAGGTGTGGGGGACGAGAAGCCCTTGGGTGGCCCTGCGAGCCGAATTAGATGGGGAGGCAATAACGGTGGTTGTAATGGATCATCCCGGCAATCCAAACTACCCCGGGTGGTCGCATGCTCGAGGATATGGCCTTTTCGGGGTAAATAACTTGGGAGGCAGCACGATGGATAAAAACGCGACTGCCCCTGCAATCGTGTTAGGCACGGGAGAGGAAATAGCGTTTAAATACAACGTCGTGATTGGCGGAGAGCTTACCGATCCGGAAATAGTAAAGATGGCCGAGGTGTTTAACCAGGAATAAAAAAGCGGCGACTATGGAGTCAAGAAGGAGGTTTATCAAGAAATCCATCGTTGGTGCCACGGGATTGGCCGTGAGCAGTACCTTGGGCATGTCGGCAAAGAGTTACGCGAATATCATCGGGGCAAACGACCGGGTAAGGGTAGGGGTATTGGGATTCTCGGACAGGTTCAGAAATTCATTGGGAAGATCGTTTCTCAAATACGCGAAAGAGATGAATTTCGAGCTGTCTGTCGTGTGTGACATTTGGAATCGCCGTCGCGACGAAGGGCAAGCATGGTATAAAGAGCAGACGGGAGAAGATATCTTAACGGCAAGGAATACCGACGAGCTTTGGGAGCGAAATCCGGATGCTGTCATCATCAGTACGGCCGACTTCCAACATGCATTGCATACCGCCGAGGCACTGTACGCGGGGTGTGACGTTTACGTGGAAAAACCGTTCGCCGAGACGATGGATGATGCCAACCATGCCTTAAAAGCTGCCCGGGAAACCCGAAAGGTTATCCAGGTGGGAACGCAACGCAGGAGCGGCCCTAATTACCACGCCGCCGGTAATTATATACAATCGGGTAAATTTGGCGAGATCATCGGCGTAGAAATGACTTGGAACG
>JBBACU010000340.1:0-3032 GCA_041656815.1 Proteiniphilum sp. | reverse complement strand
TTTTCTTGAACGAGGGCATAGTCAAACTTGTTTGCGCTTTGCCGAGTGACGACAGAAAATGGACGAAGTCAATGAGATTGATTTACGAATGCCTCAGCTTATAGCCGGGGTACCCGTTCGATGAAGCAGGCGTGACCTGATAAGCTGTTCGAACGTAGTGAGTTATTTATCAGGTAACCTGTGAATCGTGAACGGGTCGGATAGAAGATGTAGATAGAGGAAATCAATCGATACATCATCAAATCTACTAATCAAACTGATGGTTTGAAAATGGGAAAAAATATTGTCAATATAAATGCACACCTGCATACCCCTTACTCGTTTAGCGCGTTCCGGGATATCGATGACGCGTTAGACCGGGCGGTGGCCGAGGGAGTGAAAGTAGTAGCGATAAACGATTTTTACACGGCCCGGGGGTACGAGGAGTGGTCGAAAGGGTGCGAGAAGCGAGGCCTCTACCCGCTGTTTGGTATCGAATTTATAGCTTTGGACCAGGAAGATCAAGCGGCAGGTCTTCGAGTGAATGACCCGGCCAACCCCGGACGTACCTACTTGAGTGGGAAAGGACTCGCGTACCCGTTTAAACTCGACGAGCCACACGCCTCTCGCCTTGAGGCTGTTCGACAAGAAGCTAACAAGCAGGTGGAAGAGATGTGCGGTAAGCTGAACGAGTTGCTCGCTCGAGAGAAAGTGGGGTTTACCCTCGATTTCGACTGGATCACGAACGAATTGACCAAAGGGCTTATCCGCGAACGACACTTGGCCAAGGCATTACGAATAAAATTGTTCGAGTTTCACGAGAAGGACGAGGGAAAGGTAAAATTGACCCTGGAAACACTCTTTGACGGTAAAGTGTTGAAGGCTCCCCTTCATGATGTAGCCGCTATAGAGACCGAAATCCGGGGCAATCTCCTCAAAGTGGGAGGTGCCGCTTTTGTACCGGAGGAAGCAGCCGCTTTCCTGCCGGTAGAGGCGGTCAGGCAAACCATCATCGCGGCGGGAGGAATCCCCACCTATCCCTTTTTGGCGGATGATTCGAATGGAAATTACACCGATTTTGAAAGGGATCTCCAGCAAGCAGCGCGGCGACTTACCGAGCGGGGCTTCCACTCCGTGGAGTTTATCACCACTCGTAACGATGTCCGTCTCTTGGAAAAGTACGCGTCATACCTCCACGAACAAGGATTCGTGGTGACGTTCGGTAGCGAACATAACACACCGGTCATGGAGCCGATCGAGCTGTTTGCCCGTGGGGGAGTGCCCCTGAGCGACCGACTCAAGCAGATTAATTACGAGGGGGCTTGCGTCATCGCGGCACACCAGCACGTGGTGTCTCAAGGACTAGATGGATACGTGGACGAAAGCGGTGAAGCCGATCGGTCCCGGAGAGACGAGTTCGTGAAATTGGGCGACGAGGTAATAAAAAACAGGTAAATAATGGAACAAGATAAGCATCCGGTTGTTGACGACGAATTTTTTGAATTGCAAGAGCTGGTTCACGTGTCTCGATTCTACGGGCAGGATAACCGCTACGTGATCGCGGGAGGGGGAAACACCTCTTACAAGAACAACGAGAAGATATGGGTGAAAGCGAGCGGTGCCGCGTTGGCGACCATCACGATAGAAGGCTTTGCCGTGCTCGATCGTGACCGGCTCGCGGGAATGGCCGAGAAAGCGTACAGCACCGATCCGGATGAAAGGGAAGAACAGGTGAAGAACGACCTGGCAGTGGCCACCCTCACCAAAGGGAGGCGCCCGTCCGTGGAAACGTCGTTGCATGACGCGATCCACTGGCCCTTCGTGGTGCACCTGCACCCCACCGCGGTGAACGGTGTCCTCTGTGCCACGAACGCGGAACGAGAAGTGAAGGCCCTTTTCGGTGAAAAAACCCTGTACGTGGAGTACACCGACCCGGGCTACGTGCTCTTCAAGAAGGTGAACGACGCCATCGAAGAGTACCGGACGGCGCACGGCGAAGAGCCAAAAGTGATCTGGCTACAGAATCATGGCATATTCGTCGGCGCGGAAACCACCCAAGAGATCCGATCCATTTACGACGAGATATTGAAAAAGATAGAGGAAGCAGTCACTTACCCTTTGCCTGCGGGGGCGAGGGATACGTGCGGCTGCACCGGGGAAATCGTACCGGCATTGCGGATGATGCTTTCGGGCGATGGGTTAAAAACCCTGAAGGTGCGAAAGAACGAGCTGGTGAAATACTATTACGATAGCCCTGCGAACCAGCAGGATATTTCAAGGCCGTTCACGCCCGATGCCATCGTTTATTGTAAATCGAATTACCTCTTCCTGAAAGGGGAGACGCCCGAAGCGGTGCTCTCCGAAGCTGAAAAAGCGATCACCGCTTTCAAGAAACAGTTTGGTTACCTGCCTAAGGTATTGCTGATAAAAGGAATCGGTTTGGTGGCCGTGGGAGACCATGCCAAGCAATGCGATACCATCCTCGACGTGTTCGAGGACGCGATGAAGATAGCTTATCTTGCCCGCTCGTTCGGAGGACCGCACCCGATGACGCCCGGGCAGATCGACTTTATCGATAACTGGGAGGTGGAGAACTACCGACGTAGCGTGGCGGCAGGTGCCTCGCGGGGGCGAGCGGAAAACAAGACCATCGTGATCACCGGTGCCGCACAAGGGTTTGGCGAGGGCATCGGGTGTTGCCTTCTACGGGAAGGTGCCAACATCGTGATTGCCGACCTGAACGAGGAGGCGGGAAAGGCCACGGCCGACTACTTTAATCAGCACGCGGAAAACAACCGGGCACTCTTCGTGAAAACGAACGTGGCTGACATCTCGAGCCTCGATAACTTGATTCACCAAACCGTGTGTCATTTCGGGGCGATCGATTGTTTTATCAGCAACGCCGGGGTACTGCGTGCCGGTGGGTTGGACGATATGACCCCCGAGAATTTCGATTTTGTCACTAAAATCAATTACAGTGCCTATTTCTATTGCACCAAAGTGGTGAGCAACGTGATGAAGTTGCAGACAAAATACGCGGACGATGCGTATTA
>JBBACU010000339.1:0-3043 GCA_041656815.1 Proteiniphilum sp. | reverse complement strand
GGGGCAGTCTCTTGCTGTTCCATGAAGGTTTTTAGCTTCTTATCCGGGGAAAATTGCTTCGGTCGGACACACGTCGGCGCACGCGCCGCAGTCGGTACACAATTCCGGGTCAATCACGTAGATATCGCCTTCGGAAATGGCATCCACGGGGCACTCATCGATGCATGTTCCACATGCGATGCAATCTTCATTAATTACGTAAGCCATAATAAGTAAATGAATAAGTTTTTGTAATAAATTTTTGTATACGCGAAGATAACCACTTTTTTTTTAAATATAAAAAATGATTAATGCTCAAGCCCTTATTTGAAACCAGTCTAAATTCGTCGCTCGTTTAAATGCTCACCGGAAATAGACAGAAAGGCAACAGGAATCACATCCACCGCCATATTGTATAATACCCGAAGGCCAAGCCGGGATTACATCCGCAGAACATTCACCGCCATATTGTACAATAAAGTCCCCGCCAAAACGTTTAAACCCCGTGAACCCGGTCCACCGAACAGATGAGAAAAAAAAGTATATACCTCCCGCTCCTGATCCTGGTGCTCTTCAGCGCCCGGGTGGCGCATGGCCAACACCAGAAATTGCAGAACCTGCCCTATGCCGATCAAAGGCTCTTCCACCTGGGTTTCACGCTGGGGGTACATACCCAAGACCTTATCCTCACTCAATCGGGCCACGTGAACGAAAACGGGGAGGCGTGGTTCTCCGAGATTCCCCGTTACTCGCCCGGCTTCTCGGCGGGAATCATCGGCGACATCTACCTGGGCAAACACGTGAACCTGCGGGCAATTCCCACGCTCCTGCTGGGGGACAAACAGTTCGTTTTCAGGGAGCATCCCGGCGACGAAGAGTACAAAACGCGCGTCAGGAACAACTACATCTCCTTACCCGTACACCTGAAAATATCGGCCGACCGGGTAAATAACTTCCGCCCCTACTTCATCGCTGGCGGTTACGGGAGCTTCGAGCTGGCTTCCCGGAAAGGAGAAGCCGTACTACTAAAGCCTTACGATTTCGGGATCGAGTTCGGCGTGGGCTGCGACTTCTACCTGCCGATGTTCAAGCTGGCGCCCGAGTTAAAGGTGGGATGGGGACTCATGGATATACTGGAAACCGAACGGTCGGACCTCGTGGACGAGAGCCTGCACAAGTACGCGCGTTCCCTCTCCAAAGCTACCCAGCGAATAATCACGCTAAGTTTCCATTTCGAATAAGAAGGCTCTCCCCGGATACAGCACAACATGCTTCTGCAAGCACGATCAAACAACTCCCTTCCGCGAATTTACCCCTCCCTCCCCGAAAATAGCGCTGTAGGTTCTCTTCCCCGTGTAGAAACGCGACAAGATGCTTCCTTTATACCACGTGGCTACATCTTGTACCCGTGTTTTCTCGAGGTTTTCTTGCCGGGCCTTCTTGTAGCTCGACCGGGCCTTGAAAAAATCAATGTACGCGGTTATCACGGCTTGCCCGCTTTTAAAATTTCGTTTCAGCAGGAGATGCCCGAAAGCGAGAAAATCAAAAAAACAACGAGCCGCGAAGGTTGTCAGGTATCTATCCCGCGGCACGTTCTTGTAAAGCATCAACAGGTTATTACGAAAATTAAGGTACATCTTCTTGGGGTTATCTTTGCCCAACGAAGCCCCACCCACGTGGTACACGGCAGACGAGGGCACACACATCACCTTTCGGCCGCGGGCGTTCAACCGCCAGCAAAGGTCTATCTCCTCCATGTGCGCGAAAAAGCTGCCATCCAGCCCACCATGCGAGGTGTAGTCGTTCTTACGGATCAGCAAGCAAGCGCCGGTCGCCCAAAAAACGGGAACCGGTTCATCGTACTGGCCCCGGTCCTTCTCCACCACCTCCAAGATACGCCCCCGGCAGAAGGGGTACCCGTATCGATCGATGAAGCCGCCCGCGGCACCCGCGTATTCAAAATGGTCTCGCCGCGTATGGGATAGGATCTTGGGCTGCAGGGCCGCCACCTCGGGATGGCTATCCATGAAAGAGACCAACGTGGGCAACCAGCCGGGCGTGGTCTCCACGTCGGAGTTCAGCAATACCACGTATTCCGAATCTACCTGCTGCAAGGCCTTGTTGTACCCTTCGGCAAAGCCGTAGTTTTTATCCAAGATAACCAAGGGCACCTCGGGGAACCGGCTTCGCAGGAAATCCACCGAGTCGTCCGTAGACCCGTTGTCCGCCACCACCACGCGGCACTCTTCGTTTACCGTGTGTGCCAACACCAATGGCAAGAACTGCTCCAGCAGCTCCCGCCCGTTCCAATTTAATATGACCACCGACGTCCTTACCATGGGAAGCTCATTCATTAATCAATTGCTCTACCGGGTTGTCCGTTGGTGCTTTCACCCCCGCGCCAAGGGGTTGTTCTTCCCCCATCGGCTCGCGTGCAAACCTCCAACGGTTATGCGACCAGAGGTAGTAGGCCGGGTCTCTCGTCACGGTCTCCTCCAGTTTTCGGGCGTATCGTTCGGTAACTGCAAACGGCGGCTCTTGGCTGGCATCGGCCGTGATCACGAAAAATCGACCGACGTAATGGCCCCGCTTTACTTTTTTCATGTCGAGGTAGACGACGGGCAGCTTGAACGACCGGGCAATCCGTTCCATCCCGGACTCGATCAGCGTCTCTTGGTTGAGAAAGGTAGTCCAGTACTCGGTCACGTGCCGGGGTGGGCGTTGGTCGGAAAGGAAACCCACCACCATGGGCGTGCCTTCGTTTCGTGCCCTGATAAGCGCGCGGTAAACGCGTCGTTTTTCGATGGTCATCGAATCGAAGCGGCACCGGATCTTCCGAAACAACCGGTCGAACGCGTCGGAGTGCAGCTGCTTGTAAACAAGCGCGGGGACGACTCCCGGCAACATGTACAGGCCGATGGAAGGCACCCATTCCCAGTTCGCGTAATGCCCCAGGCTGAGCAAGCAGGCGTTACCCTCCTTGGTTAACCGGTTGATGATCTCCGGGTTCTCGAACTTCATCCGCTTTTTCACCTCTTTCTCCGTCAGGCGTAACGTCTTGATC
>JBBACU010000338.1:0-3049 GCA_041656815.1 Proteiniphilum sp. | reverse complement strand
CCTGCTTTTAATTCGTTAAATGTCATGGGTCTTTTACTGCTTTATAGCACAATATGGGCATGGCACTAAGTCTTTTTAATGCCTTAAATTGTTGATTCAAAGTAAACGATAACTATTCGCTTTATGGTGAAAGATACCGAATAGTAACTGTTATTTTGCGAACTAAAAATGGATAGAAGGTCAAATAGGGGCAAGTATTAATTAAAAAACGCGTAACCATCATAATTTGGGTTACGCGTTTTTTAATTAATAATCTATCTGTCTAATAGCCCTTATTCCAATCAATTTCGATGTTTTGAGCAATTGTTTCCGAGACATACACGTCGGTTCGTAGAGTCTGAAGAATAGACTCCGGCACTAATGGCGTTACTGGCCCGTGTAGCACGAGGCGCGAAATGGTCCTTTGCCAAGCTGTGGTGGTGCCATGTACTGTGATCGCGTGGGTATCGTACCGGTGCTTGGCGTTGATAACATCCACCGGGCCTATGGTTGCCGCTTTGGGAGGTATCGCGGCCAAGTTGCCGCTTTTCCCGAAGATGCCGTGCAGCGAATTCTGGGCTAAGGTAAACGGGCTCAACGTGCAGATCCTCGCCTCCATCTGTTTCCACTCTTCAAGCGATCCTTGGAATTCCGGCGCGTCCGGTTCGATAAAAGCAAGGTGTCCTGTCCAGCCAGGCCCGCTGTAACAGATATCTGCTCCTCCCAAATCGGCAATCATCTTGCTGTAATCTTTCAGATTTTTGTTAGTGAAACCTACAAAATTCTTTTTTGGAGGTCGAAGCTTCTCGTTTAACTCGTAGTAGAAATATTTCATCATGGCGTTGGTAAAGCCAAACTCCCACCCTTCGGGCGCGATATTCCCGTGCTCGTCGGCATACTCGTCCATAGCGAAAGCGTATATATTGCTGCAATCCAGATCGCACGCGTTGATAAGCCTTGCCAAATCCTTATAGAGTGTTGCCGGATTGGGGAGGATCATAACAAGTTGTTCTCCCGTATCGGAAGAGCGTTTAATTCGCTTGAACATATCCATGATCCAGTAGTTGTTCACTTCGGCATCAGGTACAACCTTGATCCTGAAATCGGGGTTTGGATGCTTCTCGATATCCTCCCTCTTGATTGCCACTACCCTGTCAATCTCCTTTTTATCCTTGAAAGGAACCCACTCCGATGGGCTAAACTCGAAATGAGCATTACCGTTAAGCTGATGCTTCTCTCTTTGTCTCATATCACCCTTTTTCAAAATAACATTTTCCATTTATCCAGGTTTGTTCTATTTCTAATTTATTATTTAAAACTGTAAAATCGGCATCAAAACCGGGTTGCAAAGAGCCCTTGGATTTCTCTAACCCGAGCACTTTCGCGGGATTAGCACTTAAAAGCGAGACCGCTTCCGGGAGAGATAAGTTCAGGAGCTTAACCGCGTTCCTTAACGCTTGGTCCATGGTCAGGCCGCTTCCGGCCAGCGTGTTGTCTTTAACCAACCGGGCAGGAGCGCCCTTGTATGCAAATTCAATCTCGCCGCTGCCCCCGAATACAAACCGGCCGGTTCCTAACCCGGCACCCACGTTCGCGTCCGTGATAAGGCAGACCGTTCCCGGCCCTTGCCTCTTGCTCACCAAGGCCATTTTTACCGCTACCGGATCCACGTGAACCCCGTCGAGGATAAAGTCCACGCTTACCCGTTCGTCTGCCAAGATCGCTTCCACGGCACCGCAAGGCCTCACGCCCGGGTCTGCCACGGGCGGACAGGGGAACACGTCGTAGAAATGGGTAGCGTGCCGGGCTCCCAGTTCTATAGCTCGCTGGGTCTGCTCCACGTTGGCTGCCGTGTGCGTGATAAAAACAGGCGTGTTATCGTGTGCCATCAGCGAGATCAAGTTCTCTATTTCCTCCACGTCAGGCGAAATACTGAAGATAGCCCTGTAAGGCTTGGCCGCTTCAATCAGTGCTTCAACCCGCGATGTATCGGCCCCGGAAATCGCTTCCGAAGTCAACGAACCGGTGATTTTTAGAAAGGGCCCCTCTAGATGAAACCCCAGTATTGATGAACCCTCGGTACCTGTCTGGGCCAAGCGGGCAAGGAACCTCGCGTCCTCGCCTTTTGGTCGGGGAGCCACCGTGGGCAAGAAGCCGGTCACCCCGTATCGAGGTAAAACACTACAAATATCTGATAAAGCCTCTGGTCCATCGTCAATCAGGCTATAGTGAATTCCATGAATATGCAAATCAATAAATCCGGGCACAATATAGTTGCCCCCGAAATCAATAATATCTCCGATAGGCCTTTTTTTACTAATCCCTACAATTTTCCCTTCTTCAACGGTTAGATACCCTTTTATAACACTGCTTCCGGCAACTATTTTCCCAGAAAAAATCAATCTGTTATTCTCCTTTTCACTCATTTTTACACGGAATAATATATTTAGGCATGCATGCCACCATCCATTAGAATATTCTCTCCATTAATATAAGATCCGGCGTCTGAGGCAAGTAGTACCATGATTCCTTTTATGTCGTCGTTGTTGGCCATACGGCCTAATGGGACTTTTGAACTATACGTTTTGACAAAACGTTGAGGTTGATTACTAAACAACCCACCAGGGCTTAAACTATTCACTCGTAGATTTTTCCCTGCATACACCCTTGCTAAATATCTGGTAAGGTTGATGATTCCAGCCCGGTGAAAGAAATAATCGGGTGGGGGCCAGCCCATGTCTGTTCCTTCGTAGTTCGAGAGGTCGGGGCCAAACATTCCCATCATTGATGCAATATTTATCACACTACCTCCTTGTGATTTTGCCATGTAATCGCACGTTTCACGTAAAATATCCATTGCTCCGGTAGCATTAACTCGCATTGACTCGGCAAAATTATCGATAGAATCCTCGTATCCTTTCATGGGGCGTGCGACGGCATTATTAACGAACACGTCCAATCTCCCGAACTTCTTGTCAATCTCGGCAATTAGGTTCATCACGGACTGGTGATCAGCTTGGTCAACTTGTAGGGCATGGACGTCCAACTCTTTTTCTCGGAATCTGTCAGC
>JBBACU010000337.1:0-3062 GCA_041656815.1 Proteiniphilum sp. | reverse complement strand
CAGGTCCTTGATTTTTAACATATTTGTTTTTATGAATTATACGTGTTAAGCGGGCTTTTTCACGAGTCTCCGCCTTTATAAATGAACTATTTAATAAAGCTTGCTTGAATATTTTCGATACGCGATGCGCAGATGCAAATTTGTTTGCAGTCTGCCGTCGCGAGAAAATATCTAACTATTTGAACTATGCCATAGCGAGAATTGAAAATCGAGGAGCGAAGGCGACTCAAATAGTCTAATTTTATTGAAAACATTTTATCGCGTCATCTATTCCCGGCCCTTGGCACTCTTCGAGCAAACGCGCGATTTGCTGTCGTGTCCTGTCAAAATGCAAGTAGCTGAATGACAAAGGGAGTAAAATTATCGCCCTTGAATAACAACCAGCCTCCTTGATTTGTTCTGTCACTTTATCCCTTTTCTCCCTCCGAGATAATATCTTCCGCCGCTTTAATCTTCTTGAACAGGTCCGAAGCGAACACGAAATCGTTGAGTTTCTCGTTGTTGGCATCCATCACTTCCGACTTGGATCCCTCCCACTCCTTAATTCCCTCGTTCAGGAAGATCACGCTATCCCCGATATTGATGACCGAATTCATATCGTGGGAAACCACGATGGTCGTCATCGAGAAGTCGTACGTGATATCGTGGATCAACTCGTCGATAAGCTGCGAGGTCTTGGGGTCGAGCCCCGAGTTGGGTTCGTCGCAGAACAGGTACTTGGGATTGAGCGAGATGGCCCGGGCGATGGCCGCCCGTTTCATCATGCCGCCGCTGATCTCGGACGGGTAGAGGTCGGCCGCGCTCGACAGGTTCACCCGTTCAAGGCAAAACTCGGCCCTCTTCCGACGTTCCCGCTTGTTTTTACGGGAGAAGACATCGAGGGGGAACATTACGTTCTCCAATACGGTCTTGGAGTCGAACAGGGCCGATCCTTGGAAGAGCATTCCTATATCGCGGCGCAATCGCCTCACGTCCCGGCTTCTCATCCCGATAAAATTCCTCCCATCGTACATTATTTGCCCGGACGTGGGCTCGACGAGGCCGACAATACATTTCAGTAAAACAGTCTTCCCTGATCCGCTTTTCCCGATGATCATGTTCACCACCCCTTTTTGGAAGGTAGCGTTTATATCTTTAAGAACCGGCTTCCCGTCGAATTCCTTGTTTAAATTTCTTACTTCTAACATGCGTCTTCCCTTAACCCATTGCCAACTGGGTAAAAACCAAGTCGGTCACGAGAATTAAAATACTGTTAGTCACCACCGAGTTAGTGCTGGCGATACCCACGTCGAGCGCCCCTCCCTTCGCGTTGTACCCGAAATAGGCGGCTACCGACGCGATGATGAAGCCAAACAGCATCGATTTTGCGATGGAGTACCAGATAAACGACTCCCTGAAGAATGCCTGTATACCATAGATGTACGTCTCCACCGATGGGGTTCCCAGTATCAAGCAGATCATGTACCCCCCGAATAGCCCCATGAACATGCTGAATATCACCAACACCGGCATGAATGCCACAAACGAGGCTACCTTGGGGAAGATCAGGTAGTTGGCTGAATTAACCCCCATGATTTCCAGCGCGTCGATCTGCTCGGTAACGCGCATGGTGCCAATCTCGGAAGCCACGTTAGAGCCCACCTTCCCCGAGAGGATGAGGCACATGATGGTGGAGGAAAACTCCAAGAGGATAATCTCCCGGGATACCACCCCCACGGTAAAGCGAGGCAACATGGGAGAGTCCACGTTGAGCGCGATCTGCAACACGATCACCGCCCCGATGAAGAAGGAGATGACGATCACGATCCAGATGGAGTTCACGCCCAGGTAGTAGACTCCCTTCAAGAACTCCTTCACGAACTCGCGCATGCGGTCGGGCATCGATAATACCCTCCTCATTAACAACGCGTATTCTCCTACGCTTTCTATGGAATGGATGAACTTCATGTGGTTTATTCACTAAAGTTTGACATTTTACAAAGATAATACCTGCCCGGTAATTTCACTCGAAACGGGGTAAATAAACCCGCTAAATGAATAAAATTATTCCATCGAACGACCTGTTTTTGAGCCGGGACTCTCCGCTATTAAATCCTTCAAGAGGAGATCGGTCTTACTGTCGTACATGCAACTACGCGACTCGAGCAGTACCTCCCAGTGCGCGTGAAGCTCGCCTTCCGTATCGATCAGGAAATCTTCCGACCCCCTGGCATCGAGCTTCGCCATCAAGTAATTCACCGTGATAAGGTTGATATCTACCGCGGGCTGAAAGGCAATCACCCGCTCGTCATCTAACGACGGTGTAGGGGAGATCACGTTCACCTCGAACAAATCGTCCAAGATAATATGGGTAAGGCGCGACGGCACTTGGCATCGCTCCGAAAGCTGGTCGGCAGTGAGGGGCGGCAACTCCTTGGCGAAGCGCCGAACGATCTCCGTGACGATCATCAGCGTGAAGAAATCCTTGTACCTCCTGCTGATATTTCTTGTTTCTTTCTCGAAAGAAAACTTGCCCACGTTTTGCGCGGCGTACGAGATCTCGGCCCCGATAAGGGCGATAAACCAGGAGAACTGGATCCAGAGGAGCATCAGCGGGATGGCCGCGAATGTACCGTAAATGGCGTTATACCGGGTAATCCATAGCTGCCCGCTCAAGTAAAGCATCTGGAAAAACTGGAACGCGACACCCGCGACTACACCCGCTATCAGCGCGTTCTGGAATTTCACCTTTGTGTTGGGCAAAAACTTGTACAACGCCGTGAAGAGCAAAATGATAAGCACGAAAGGAACAATATCCAGTAACCGGGGAATAAACGGGTAAAGGATATAGATGATCTTGAGCGTGTCATTCTGCGGGTAGCTGATGATATTGAGCGCGTTGATCAAAATAAAGAAGAGCGGCATAAAGAGCACCAATGCCAAGTAATCGGTCACTTTCCGGGGAATGCTACGCCCCCTGCTCACTTGCCATATCTTATTGAAGTTGTTCTCGATATCATTGAAAAGAAGCAGGATGGTATACAGGAACAAGAGGATACCGATCCCCGCGAATACCCCGCCTC
>JBBACU010000336.1:0-3071 GCA_041656815.1 Proteiniphilum sp. | reverse complement strand
AAAAAGACTCGGATAACAGGCCGAGGAATGGTTAAGCTTCTTTTGATTCAGAACCACCTATCAATTAGTTTAAAAAGACCGGAAAGCGGCTTCACCCCGCTCTCCGGTCAGAAATCCAAAAATTATCAAAATTATGGACTCGAAAAACCAATCTACAAAGAAAGGCCAATCGAATGGCAAAGATAAGGCAAATAAGCAACGTGGCGCACGTTTCCACGAAAGAAATGAAGGAAAGCTAAAAGAGTTCTTCCTCGAAGAGTTGAAGGATATCTATTTTGCCGAACATGAGATCCTGAAGGGATTGAAGAAAATGGAAGCGGGCGCCACCTCCAAGGCGCTAAAAGACAGCATCTCCCAGCATCACACCGACACCGAAGAGCAGATAAAGGGGCTGGAGCAGGTGTTCGAGCTAACAGGCAACAAACCCTCTAAAAAGAAATGCGACGGCATCTTGGGCATCCTGAAGAACGGAGAAGGCATGGTAGAAAGCACGGAGGATGACAGTATGGTGCGCGACGCGGCCATTATCATTGCCAACCAGAAGGTGGAGCATTACGAGATCGCTTCGTACGGCAGCTTGGCTGAACTGGCAAGGACCCTCGGGTTTGATGAAGGCGCGGAGATCCTTGAAGGGATTCTTCAAGAGGAGAAAGAGACCGACGTGGGCCTTACCGAGCTGGCGGTTGAATCGGTCAACGAAGAAGCTAAAAAAGAGGAATAACTTTTTTGGTTCAAATCACGGGGAACCCCGGGGAAGGAATTATTCTTCTGCCGGGGTTCTTCCTTTGCGAGAGTTCAGTCCATGCTTTGTAATTGCTCGATCGCCTTTTCGATACGGGTCTTCTCTTTCAGGACCGGCAGGAAGATATCCCCTTTTTTTGACAAACGGTCCAACGCGTTGTGGATGGTGAAATCCCGGGTAGAGAGGTCCTTTGTCAACTCGTTCCATTCGATGGGCATGGAGACGGGCGCTTGCCGCTTGGGACGCACGCTGTACGTGCTGGCTACCGTCTGTCCTTCCCCGTTTTGCATGTAGTCAAGGTAAATTTTCGGTCCTCTTTTTCGCAGCGACCGCTCCAGCGTGGTGGTATCGGGCAGTCGTTGCTGTACAAAGTGCATGAGTACTTGCGCGAAATCGCGTACCTGATCATAGGTGTACTCTCCGCCGGTGGGCACGAATATATGGATTCCCGTGCTTCCCGAAGTCTTGCAATACCCGGTGACGCCGCAGGCGTCCAGCACCTCCTTGGTCACCCGGGCCGCTTCCACGACTTGTTTGAAGGAATTTTTCTCCGATGGATCCAAGTCAATGACCAGGTAGTCCGGTTTCCCGGGGCGGTTCACCCGGTTGCTCCACGGGTTAAGTTCGATGCACCCCAAGTTCACGAGGTAGCTCAAGGTATCCTTGTCATTGCAGACAATGTATTCGATCTCCCGGTTGTTCGGTTCGGAAAAGATATGAATCGTTTCTACCCACGACGGGGCATCCTCGCCCGCGTTCTTATGGTAGAAGCTGTCCCCGTCAATCCCGTTGGGGAAGCGATGCAGCGATTGCGCCCGATCTTCCAGGTGCGGGAGGATATAGTCGCTTACCGACAAGTAATAGTCAATCAATGCTCCCTTGGTGATTTTCTCCTTTTTCCAGTAGAGCTTGTCGGTATTCGTGAATTTCACGTTCTCGAGATCGCTCTTATCTTCACGAGCAGTTGTGCCTTTACCGGTATTCTTACCTGCCACGGCATCCTTATTTTCCTCGGTAGCCACTCTCTCACCCGTATTCGCGACCTCATCGGTAGCCAGGGTCTCATCGGCAGCCACGACTTCCTCGGGTTCCTTATCCTCGCGGAGGGCGATAAACACGGGAAGCCTGAAAAGCCCGTCCGCGGTCACTTCGCTGTATTTAACCGTGCAGACGACTTCCGGTTTCACCCAAGTGGGCGGGGCATTGGTAGCCGGTTTCTGATCAAAAGGTATTTCCTTCGTGATCAAAGGCTTCAAGAGGGCATGAATCTCTTTGAGCCTCTTCTCACTGAAACCGGTGCCCACGTGGCCCGCGTACCGGAACTCCCCATCCACGTATTTGCCAAGGATAAGCGACCCGAAATATTTTCGAGAACCGCGAGGCTCGGTAAATCCGGCGATCACCGCCTCGTCAGTCAAATGGTTCTTTATCTTTAACCACTCGGGGGTTCGTGCTCCCTCGCGGTAGACGCTTGATTTCTTTTTTGCCATGATTCCCTCCAAGTTAGCTTCGAGCGCGGCATCGTAAAAATCGGTTCCGCTATTTTCAACATGATCACAAAATTGCACGCTTCCTGTCTCCGCGAGCGCCTCCTTGAGCAACTCCTTCCGTTCCATCAAGGTGAGCCCTTCCGTGCTATGCCCGTTCAGGTGCAAAAGATCAAACACGTGATAGACAAGGGGAGCTCTGGGATTCTCGGCATAGTGCTGTAATTTTTGGAAATCGGGCTGGCCGTCCGGGTCATAGGCCACGATCTCGCCGTCCAAGACCAGTCGATGGGGTTGTTGGACAAGCCCCTTTTCAATCTCTTTATACCTTCCGAGGTAGGACAATCCGTTTCGGGAGTAAAATTGCAGCCCTTCCCTTAAATCGGCAATTGCCCGGTAACCATCCCACTTGATCTCGAACACCCATTCATCGCTATCGAAGGGCGCGCCGCCCAGCGAGGCCAACATCGGCTTTACATAGCGGGATAATTTCTTTTGGCCCGTTGTGATCGCGGTGAGTTTTAAACGGCGAGAAGGAGATGCGGAAGAAGTGGGTGGAGATGGTGTGGGTGAAGATGCCGAGGGATGTTCTTCGGCGTCATACGTCTCTTTAACGGCATACCGGTCGGCATGCTTGATCAGGAGCCATGCGTTCTCCTCTTTAGCGCCGTGCATTTTCACCAACACGAACTCGCCCTTGAGTTTTTTGCCATGGAGGACAATCTTCAAGGAGCCCTTAGACAGTCCCTCCAACAGCCACTCTTCGTCACTTTTGCTTGTGGCGCCCGGGGTATCTTTTTCTCGGGCGGCCGGCTCGTAGTACCCCTCGTCCCATATCGACA
>JBBACU010000335.1:0-3078 GCA_041656815.1 Proteiniphilum sp. | reverse complement strand
TAAAAAACGTATGCATCCGATTCTTTTTTTAAATCTCTCTCCCGTCACTCATTAGCACATTAGTCACATCATCACATTGGCACATTGGCACATTGGCACATTGGCACATTGGCACATCATCACATCATCACATCATCACATCACCACATCATCACATCATCACATCATCACATCACCACATCACCACATCATCACATCACCACATCATCACATCAGTTCTGCTCCCCCCAGTTTAAGTCCACGATCGTGTCGGCAATGGCATCGAATCTATTTTCGTGCGACGCGACGATCACCAGTCGCTCTTCCGCCATTTGGCTGATCTCCTTCAGGATGACCCCGGTAGTGTCGGGATCCAGATTGGCCGTCGGCTCGTCCAGTATCGCCACCGGCCTCGGGTGCAACATCATCCGCGCGAGCGTGACCAACTGCCGCTCTCCACCCGAAAGTTGTTTGCCGTTATGGCTCAGTGAAGTCTTCCACCCCTCCTCCTTTTTCGAGAGTATCTTGTCTAAAAACCCGGGATACTTCGTCTGTTCTTCCAGTTCTTGTTCGAGGAAAACGTTGTACCACAACGTGCCGTCGAAGATAAAGGGGAACTGATTCATGTATGAGCTGTTCGCTTTCAACCATCGGCGCGACCAGTCGTTGTCTTTCCCGTTTACCGAGACAGTGCCTTCGTCTGCCGACAAGCTGCCGGTGCATATCTTCAGCAACGTGGACTTCCCCGAGCCCGAGATCCCCTTCACCAGCACCAACCCTTTCAAGGGAAACCGTTGATGAATATCGTGCAACACCCTCACCGGCGAGTCGGGATAGGAAAAAGTCAACCCGTTGATTTCAAAGCTCCGAAGCACTTCGTCTTTGTCTGCCAACGGGAGATCGATCTTTTCATCGAGCACCGGCATCAACAAATCGGCCGAAGCGAGCGCCTTGTTCCGGTCGTGGTAGGCGCTCACGAACTTTCGCAGGTAGAAGAAAAAATAGGGGGCGACCGTGAGCAAGAAAAGCGCGGTTCTAAAATCGTACCCTTGCCCGTAATTGGGTCCGGTCATGATCCCCATCAGGCTCATCCCCAAATAAATTGCGATGGCCGCAATACAAATGGTCACGAAGAGCTCCAGGACTGCCGAAGAGAGGACCGCCACCCGCATCACGCTGATGGTTGCCTTGTTCAGTTCCTCGCTTTTCCGGGACAAAAACCGGTATTGCGTCTTGAAATTGTCCAGGTTGACGATCTCGGCGATGGTTTGCAGCCGATTATAGAAAACGGCCGAATATTTCAGGAAGAGGTTGGTATGTTTTTTATGGAGGGATTCGGCGCCTATTCCCACGATCGCCATCTGCATGGGGATAACCAACAGCGAGACCAACAACACGATCGCGACCCATTTTTCCATCCAAAAGACGATAACCAGCAGCAGGGTACTTACCACGCCCGTCGCCACGGAATAGGGAATAAAAAACGCGAAATAGGGCCGCAAGTCATCGGTTATCCGGGTAACGTACAACGCGCTGGACGTGGAGTCCAACTTGCTATTATTAAGCAGTACGGGATAAAGTTCTTTTTTGATGTTGGCGACGATGGCATTTCCGGCGCTGTAGTTGAACCGGGACTCCAGATGCGCGAAAACGTACCGCCCCGCAAGGAAAGCAGCTGCTATAAGCAGTGTTTGCGGCACGACCAGCCCGTTGTCCAACCATTCGGCCGCGAACATGGACAAGTACCACGCGAACACCACGAAGCACCCCGCGCTTAATAGGGTAAAAAGCGATGCAATCATGTAAGTGCCCCTCGCGTTGGCCATCTTCTTGCTTAGCCACTTGGAAGCACTCTCTTGTTTTACACTCATTTATTGCCGTGATTTTAATTTTTTGTTACCTGTCCTGCCTCTCACAACCCGAGGCGGGATGATAACAAAGGAACGCCCACAAAGATAATTAATTTAGGCGAAACTCTGCTTCCTACACTGTTCGCGGATTTAAAACCACTTTCTCTTTTTAAAATACCAGAGCATGCCGGCGGCAATCACCACCATCACTCCCCAAACAACGAAATAGCCATAGCGAGAACGTAACTCGGGCATGTTCTCGAAGTTCATCCCGTAAACGCCCACGATAAAGGTAAGCGGAATGAATATCACGGAGAAGAGGGTAAGCAAAGCCATTATATCGCTTAGCTTCGTGCTCATGGAAGAGTGATAAATACTCAATTGGTCGTACAGCCGTTCATGGTAATAGTCCAGCAATTCTACCGCTTGGTTTATGTTGTCTTGCAACTCTTTATAATGCTTTTCGTTCGCGGGCCGGATAAAGTCGCTGTCCGATTTCACGAGCCCCATGACCATCTCCCGGGCCGGTTTTATATAACGCCCCAGCCCACTGAGTTCATGTTTGAGAAGATTAATCGCTTTCAGTGCCCCCTTATCGGGATTGAGAAACATCCTGTTTTCCAGCTTTTCAATTTTATCGCCGAGTACGCCAAGGATAAAAATATAATTATCGATCACCACGTCCAGCAAAGCAAAAGCCACGTAATCGGCTCCTAACGACGTAAAGCGTTGATTGTGTTTCCTGACGCGTTCTCTCACGGGATTGAATAAATCGCTCTCCTCTTCCTGAAAGGTGATCAACAGGTTATCCATCACCACGAGGCTCAGGTTGTCCACGGACACTTTGTCCATTTTCTCGTTGAGTTCCATCATCTTGATGGTAACAAAAAAACCACGTTCGAATTCCTCCACCCGGGGCCGTGAAGCAGGCTCCATCACGTCCGACAGGATATCGGTCGAGATTTGGAGAATATTCCCCAGTTCCTCCATCAACTTCTCATCGTGCAAGCCATCAACATTTAACCAACGGAGTGTATCGGAATCCTTGTAAGGCGGCAGTTCATCCACCGACCGGATAGGCACTTCATTCACGCTTTCGCGGCCGATATCAAAAAGGGTCATTCGTACCTCTTTGGAGCGATGCCGGCCGCGGAACTTCAGTTCGTACGGCGAAAGCCCAATATCTTCTTTCCGTTTCTCCATATTCTATTTCTTTAAAATCTTTCAGGCATCCGGGATATTTCGCGTG
>JBBACU010000334.1:0-3102 GCA_041656815.1 Proteiniphilum sp. | reverse complement strand
TGGTTGCCGTTTACGATTACCATAGCCGTGTTAAAAACACCGTCTCGAAAAGGCTTGTTTCCCGGGGCCGGGATGAGGTCATAAAGTGAACCTAAGGTTCTGTTCCCTTCAACTCCCAGTTTAGCGTCGGGATGGTTGTTGTCGTCCAGTATCTGGAATTCACACCCGATGGTCTCTTGGCCTTTATCCGGATTGACATTCACGAAGTATTTAATACCGCTGTTGGCACCTTCCGTGATCTTGAAATCTACCTTCAAAATAAAGTTTTTATAAGGCCGGGTGGTAACGATGTCTCCTCCTCGCGTGGATCTCTCACCATCACTCTTGTGTACTTTCAATATACCTTCCTCGATTGACCATCCCTTTTCAGGGAAATGATCTAACTTGGCACCTCTCCATCCTTCGGTAGTAGTGCCGTCCCACAACAACTTCCAGCCTTGTTCCGCCTCCTGTTTCGAAATAGTATTGGCGGCCCCCGTCGCCTTTTGCCACGTTGCCTCCTGTGCCCATATCGAGGTGGATACGATCACTGTAATTACTGCTATTGATATTCTCTTTGTCATAATCGTTATTTACTTTATTCCCTTGGATAATATTCTCTGTTCCAGATGGTATGGCAGCTCCTCCGTGATCTCCTGAACCCTTGTTTCTTTGCCCGTAGATTCAACAAGGATAGTACTCCCTCTCTTTTTCGGGCTTATTTTATTTTTATCGATGACGGTTTGGTTAGAATACAGATTGAAAAGAGTGTTCCCGTCTTTTTCTCGTATCTCCAAGTGAGGGGATAAATCGTTATTTAGATTGGCGTTGATGCTCCAATCAGCAAGTTGTATCCATACGTTTCCTTCTTTATCGGGTTTATTATCTTTTAGCGCGTGGATTAAATCGGCAGAGGGGGATACTTGCAGAATAGTTAAGTAGTGGGCAGACCGGCTTTTTTCCGGGTTGGTTAATTTAAGATGGAATTGTGGATCGTCGTACTCTTTTAGCGTGCCATCGGCATTCCTGCTTCCCCGCCAATTATATGCCGGAACCTCAAACTCGTCCGAAAGCTCCCACCGCGTGTGTTGGGCACTAAAGAATTTACCCTGCCCCCTGACGTTATCCAGGTTTACCGAGAATGAATTGGCTATCGAGTCGATTTCTATTTCATTGAAACTGTGAATTAACCACGACCAGTTCACCGCTTCTTCTGCCTCGAGTTCATCATAAATAACTACTATATCAGGTTTTAACAGGATAACATGCCTTGCAACTTTCTTTACTCCTTTGCTGGCAAGATCGCCTTCCTTATAAGCGTTAGAGGCATCTCCCTTTACATAGGCTAACTTTTCTCCCTGTACAAAGCGAGAAATAAAACCGAATGACCCGTTGCTATAAGGTTGCCCTTCCCCGTCTACCAAGATTCCGTTCTGGCTTTTCGTGGTTCTATACCATCCCGTGCGGTGTGGGTCATCCATTGTAACTTTATATCCCGTCCTGTAGAAAACTTTTTCTCCCCCGTACAATATATTGAACGTGTTTTGGTCACAAAGCATATGCCCGTAAGAGCCGAAAGGGCTGGATTTGAACGCGACCATCAGGTTATTCGGCGTATCGGTTATCTCTGTATGAAGGGCGGCAAGTCCCACGTCTTTAAAAACCGAAGCCATCGGTAGTTTCACGCTTGAACTATCGGGCAAGGGGAGACTACTTGTTTTCGTGATTCTTAACCACCGGAACGTGTTAGACTTTGCCATATCGGGTTTCTCCTGTTTCCTGCTTTCTTCCGCGTACCATGCAGCTAAAGGGCATCCGGTAAGTTTTGCCAATTCCGTGGCATAACTTATATACTCCTTACCGGGAGACAGCACTTCCTCCGAGTTGTCCCCGAAACCGTCGGAAGCAGATCCCGGTGGGATATGGTAAATCATCCATTTTATGTTTTCCCGGTACCACGGATGGGAATTGATAAAATCAAATCCCGTGAACTTTTTGATTGTAAGCGGTATGTCAAGCACCGTTTCCATGTTCATCCTGAAATAGGAGACACCCTCTACCCATCCCCCGTCGAAACCTCCCAGTACGGGGGTTCGTGCCAAAAATAACTCGTACGCGTATTTTAACCAGTTATCCGCATCGGCTACTTCCTCGTGTACAGCGAGGGCCGTTTGAAAAAAATAATGCAGGATATGTTGCCAAACATGGCCGCTTAGCACTTTGGATTCAAGTTGATTGATCCAACTACTATAAAAATGCCCTGCCCTAGCTTGAATGGACTGGAGTAGCTTGGCTTTTTGTCCTTCACTCAGCTCATCGTGAAACGTATCATACACTAATGCCATGGTAACCATGCACCGTGCATCGCCAAAATCATTCAAGCTTGATATTCCTCGCGGATCCCAGCCTGATACCTCCATGGCAATACCGATTGCTTTTTCCGCGTACTCCTCTTTTCCGCTTAGTACATAGGCTTGGCACAAGGCAAGCGTGTTACGGTAAACCGATGTCCCGAGACGTTGGCTTGCATCCAGTTGGAATTTTCTCGTTTGCTTCTCGTCTTCCCCTTCCTTTCGGGCGAGTCCATCCGCTTCGGAGGGAGGGATGAACGCGAGGGATGCTTCGGCTTCTTGATATAACGCGGCAATATCATCATTCACCTCCATGCCACGAAGCAGCGGAAGATCATCAGTGGTTACCAATACCCTGGGGTGTGACGCGGGGAGCGAGTGTAAGAATTGCTCGGCAGTTGGAGACACGATGGTGGGTGTGTTTTTATCAACTTTAAAACTCAAAGCGTCAGACCATTCCCTGTCTCTTTCCCTGTATTGCCAATACCATGTGCCGGCCTCTAATTTTTGATGAGGATTGGCCATTGCCCAAGGTATATCGTTTATTTCGATGAGTTGGTTCTTCGTGTGAAAATCATCTTCTTTAAAAAGCCTCACATCATACTTTACATCTTCGCCATTTATCACCGGCCATCGTAACACGGGCGGGTTACTTTGTACTTCAATCCCCGATGAAGGTACGGGGATATCGAGAAACCGCGGGTGGATGATGCCGTGCAGGGCGTTATTGGCGGAAACGTGGTCGCGGCTCATATCGTTAGCTCTTACCAAA
>JBBACU010000333.1:0-3103 GCA_041656815.1 Proteiniphilum sp. | reverse complement strand
CGGCGAGGAGCTGATCGTTGATAATAATGCTCCCGATGCTGCCATAAGCATCCCCGTTTCCGGCGCGAAAGGAGAAGCCATTGTCCTGCCGAGGCCCGCGGGGAGTGGGGTGGAGTTTAAAATCACCACCACCGAAGGCCGTACTTACACGGCAGCAATGAGCAGCGATCTCGAGCTACAGGCCGGCTATATTCACACGTTTAATATCCGCCTGAAATCAGACGTGGAGATTAGCGCGACCATCGAACCGTGGGAGACCGGGCCGGAGCGCCACTACGACGCGGTGCACCTGGTTACCGGGTTAGGGATAACCGAAGGGTTTGAAACCGGGCACGAGCTGGACCTCTTCCTCAAAGAGGGAGCGGCACCCGATTTCGGGCTTCTCAGGAAATACACGCTGGACGGCGAGAACAAGTGGATCCCCGCTTCTCCCGCTTACTGGGAAAACATTGCCGGATCGCCGGCGATATTCCGCGGGGCAACCGTGTACGAGGATGCGCTGAATAATACCCAGATGCCCGATATCCTTGTTTCAAAAGATATAGAAGTAGCCCCGTTCAAAGGGATAAACCTTGAGCTGGAACACGTGGGATCGAAAGTAAATATTGTGCTGCAATCATCCGATGGAACCTATACCAACGCCGATTTGGAAGGAGCGACCGTCGTGCTTCCCGGTTACTTGAACTCGGGAGCCTACGATCCTGACACCGGCGAGTTTATCCCGGGTACTACCACCGGCGACATCTCTCCGGAAGAGGGAGTAGCTATCTTCCCGCCGCAAACTATCAATAACGGGAATAATCTGCTTGTCGTGACAATCGATGGGCGGGAGTACCCGGTCAAGGTAGAAGATGCCGCCGGTTTCGAGTATGAGAAAGGACACGAATACACCTTAGTGGTCGACGCGAGAAAGGCCAACGTGGAGCTGAGTGCGGTTGTCACGCCTTGGATCCAAGAGACCCGCGAGTTTAACGAGATTCGTGTTGGCCCGGCCAACTTGGATAATAACGGGGGAGACCTGGTAGACGGCGACGAGCTCTATCTCTTTGCCGGTGACAACACCGACCGCTCTACCCTCCCCGGTAAATTTGTTTATAACGATGCAACGGACGAGTGGACGTACGAAGGCCCGTCGGCTCCTCTCTACTGGGGGGATATCACCGATGAAGGCAACCTTTACGCTTCCATCACCCGCCCGGCAATGGATGCCACCGCAGGCAATAACCAGTCGCGCGATTATATCACCGCCACCCCCATCGCGAACAACGGGGGTACCGATAACACCGCGCTTAACTTCAAGATGGAGCATAAGGTGGCCAGGGTAAACGTGATGCTTCGTTCCGGCACCCATAGTGAGGCCAACCTGCTGAATGCTACCGTTACCCTTCCGGGCTACGCGATTGGTGACGGGCTGGATAAGGGAGTCTATGTACCCGGCACGAGCACGGGAGATATCCGGTTGGCTAAACCGGCCAAGACCGGCACGGCCCCCAATCTTATTTATTCTACCTCGTCGTACCTACAACCGCAAACCGTTGCTTTGGGCGATGAGCTGGTGGTAGTAGAGATTAATGGCGATACCTATACGGTTATGCCGGATGACCTGGTAGGCGGCGGTGCAACCCCCGTTGAATACCAAGCAGGGAAAGTAACTAACTTGGTTATCACCATCGAGAAATCGGGCGTGGCGCTAAGTGTTGAGGTTACCCCGTGGACCGACTTGGCACCCATGGAATTTGGCGTGATTCACTTGGTTACCGGCTTGGGAGTTACCGATGGGTTTATTGCCGGGCACGAGCTTGACCTGTTCCTGAAAGGCGCATCGGATAGTGACTTCGCCTCGTATGAAACATTTGAATACCAAGGAAGCAACGTGTGGACACCCGCGTCACCAGTTTACTGGGAAGATTTGAAAGATCTGCCCGTTACCTTCCGCGGTGCAACCATTTATGAAACTGCCCTTAACAGCACCCAGATGGCAGATATCCTCATCTCTAAAGATGTGACCGTAGCCCCGTTCACGGGGGTTAATTTGGAGATGGAGCACGCGGGTGCCAAGGTGAACGTTCTGCTGCAATCGTCTGACGGCACATACACCGCGGCCGATCTGAATAACGCCACCATTATACTGCCCGACTACCTGAACTCGGGTTCGTACAATAATAAAGGTGAGTTTGTCCCTGCTACTTCTCGCGACGACATCTCGCCCGAGGATGGAGTAGCTATCTTCCCGCCGCAAACTATTGCCAACGGTAAGAACCTGATCGAGGTAACCCTCGACGGCCGCCTCTACGAGGTGAAGGTAGAACAAGCCGCCGGCTTTGAATATAAAAAAGGACACGAGTACACGTTGGTAGTCGACGCGGTGAAAGCGAAAGTGGAACTGAGCACAGTTGTCACCCCTTGGGTAGAGGAGACATTTGAATACTCCGAAGTACGCGTAGGGCCTACCATGCTGGATGACAATGAAGGCGACCTCGTGGATGAGGATGAGTTATACCTCTTCGCGGGGAACAACACCAACCGTTCAACCCTGCCGGGTAAATTCGTGTACGACGAAACGACCAACACGTGGAGTTACGAAGGAACCTCTGCTCCTCTCTACTGGGAGGATATCACCGATGAGGGCAACCTTTACGCTTCCATTACCCGCCCGGCGATGGATGCTACAGCGGGCAATAACCAGTCGGCTGACTACATCACCGCCACCCCCATCGCGAACAACGGGGGGACTAACAATACCGCGCTCAACTTTAAGATGGAGCATAAGGTGGCCAGGGTAAACGTGATGCTTCGCTCTAACACTTACGAGGAGGCCAAGTTGTTGAATGCTAACGTGACTTTACCGGGTTATGCAATCGGTGGAGGATTAGATAAGGGCATCTACGTTCCCGGAACTGGTATAGGGCCCATCAAGCTCGACAAACCGGTGAAAACGAGTACGGCCCCAGATCCCGATACATACACCACATCGTCGTACCTGCAACCGCAAACCATCGCGTTAGGGCAAGCCCTCGTGACGGTCGAGATCGAGGGACGGATTTATACAGTGAAACCGGAAGAACTAATAGGTACTGCAGCTCCCGTTGAATACGAGGCAGGC
>JBBACU010000332.1:0-3105 GCA_041656815.1 Proteiniphilum sp. | reverse complement strand
GACCGCTTTCCTGTCCGACGCGTACGTTACTTTCGGAGAACCCATCGAAGTATCCGAATACAAGGAGCTATACCGTGAAAACCAAGGCTTGGCCATCAACCGGCTCCGCCAAGAACTGGAGAAGCGGCTTCAATCGATGGTGGTAAATATCTGGAACGACAAGTATTACGACGAATACCGCCTTGCCATTGATTGGAATGGTGACCGCCTCTCGGAGGAGCTATTCCCCGGCAGGAAAGACGATTTTTTGCAAGCCTCGTTGCATATCGTGAGGACGCTGGACGGGCTGTTTGAAAACGAACCGGAGCGGTTCAACAAAAAGATCAACGATTTTCGGGAAGCCAATCGTGTACTCGAAGAGAACGGGCTTACATCGAAAGACCGGCTCTGGAAGCCATCAACCGGCGTGAACCTTTTCGCTCGTTTCACGGCCCTTACCCTTTCCGCACCCGTGGCATTCCTTGGTTTTGTGAACGGTATCTTCCCTCTGCTGCTGAACGGGAAACTCAAAGGACTTTTCAAGGATAAGCAGTTTATCCCTTCGGCAAGGTATGCCTCCGGCCTTTTCTTAGTGCCTATATTCGATCTGATACAATCGCTCCTGGTAGGCGGCATCACCGGCAACTGGCTCTTGGCATTGGGATATTTCTTCGCGATGCCTCTTGCGTTCTATTTCTATCTCCGTTGGCGCAAGTGGTGGAGGTTGGCACGTAGGGATCAAAAAGCACGCCGGTTCGCGAAACAGTTCCCCGACAAATGGAAGCGGTTAGTAGAGCTGACACGTATATAAAGTCAGCACATCATCACGTTATCAAATCAGTACTCGTTTAGCTTCCGAACGATCATTTCCACGGCAGCGTTCAGCCCGTCTGCATTTTTCCCGCCGGCGGTGGCAAAGTGGGGTTGCCCGCCGCCTCCACCCTGTATCTGCTTGGCTGCCTCGCGTACCATGTTCCCGGCATGGAACCCCTCGGCCACCAGGTCGTCGCTCACCATCACGGTGAGATTGGGTTTTCCATTAGAGGCGGTGGCTGCCACGAACAACATCTTCTCGGGGAATTGGCCTTTCAGCTGGTAAGCGATGTCTTTTACCACCTCGGGTGCACCAAGCGGGAGTATCAACTTAAAGAGGGTGA
This sequence comes from Proteiniphilum sp., assembly GCA_041656815.1. Classification (GTDB taxonomy): domain Bacteria; phylum Bacteroidota; class Bacteroidia; order Bacteroidales; family Dysgonomonadaceae; genus Proteiniphilum. Next base: position 1,969 of record JBBACU010000332.1, on the reverse strand, counting down.
TCCCGTTGACCTCCTTCCGGTTGTCGATCAATCGCTGCTTCAGTTGCTCGATCCGTTCCTTCACGTACTCCTGTATCTGCTTCTTCATCTCCTCGTTATCGGTGAGCAGCCGGTGGATGCCTTGCATCACGTCGGGCACGTTGTTGAGCAGGTTCTTGATCTCGAGCATCGCGTCTTCTTTCGCGTAGAGGTACTCTTCGCACACCTTGGCGGTAACCGCCTCCACGCGCCGTACTCCCGCGGAGATCGCTCCTTCGCTGATGATACGGAAGGTACCGATTCGTCCGGTAGACGAGATATGGGTTCCCCCGCAGAGCTCGATGGATGAGCCGAACCGGACGGTACGCACGTCGTCGCCATACTTCTCGCCGAACAACGCCATCGCGCCTTGTGCTTTTGCTTCCTCGAGGGGAACATGACGATGCTCCTCGATGGGATAATTCTCGCGTATCTTGGCGGTCACTCGCCTCTCTACCTCCCGGATCTCTTGAGGGGTCATCTTTTGGAAATGGGAGAAGTCAAACCGCAATAACTCGGGTGACACGTACGATCCTTTCTGTTCCACGTGACTTCCCAAGACCTCCCGCAGTGCCTCGTGCATCAGGTGGGTGGCCGAGTGGTTGCATTCGGTGGCGGTTCGTTTCTCGGTATCAATCCGTGCCGTGAACAACTCTTCCGGGTTGCCGGGTAGTTTATTGGTGAGGTGGATGGCGAGGTTATTCTCACGCTTCGTATCGAAAATATCGACGGTCTCCCCGCTATCGCTGGTAAGCCATCCGCTATCGCCCACTTGTCCCCCCATCTCGGCGTAAAAGGGCGAACGGGAAAGAACCAGCTGGTAAAATCTCCTGTTTTTCTGTTTCACTTCACGGTAACGGAGGATACGGGCAGTGCTTTCGGTCTCGTCGTAACCGACGAACTCCGGTTCGCCGTCGCGCACCTTCGTCCAGTCGCCCGTCTCCGTGGCCGCCGCGTTGCGGGCTCGTTCTTTCTGTTTCCGCATCTCGGCGTTGAAACCGTTCAGGTCCACCGTCATGCCGTGCTCTCGCAGGATTAGTTCCGTCAGGTCCAACGGGAATCCGAATGTATCGTACAGCTGGAAAGCCACTTTTCCTTCGAGCACCCCTCCCTCTTTCTCGGGCAGGTTCTTCTCGAGTAACCGGATACCGGTTTCAAGTGTCCGCAGGAATGATTCCTCCTCCTCCTTCATCACCTTCTCGATAAGCGACTGTTGAGCGGGCAACTCGGGGTACGCCTCGCCCATCACTTTCACCAGCGTGGGCACGAGCCGGTAGATAAACGCCTCGTGCATCCCCAGGAAGGTATAGCCGTAACGTACTGCGCGACGCAGGATGCGCCGGATCACGTAGCCCGCTTTGGCGTTCGACGGGAGTTGCCCATCGGTTATCGAGAACGCGATGGTACGCAGGTGGTCGGCCACCACGCGCATGGCCACGTCTTTCTTAGCGTCCTCGCCATAACGCGCGTTGCTTATCTCCGCTATTTTTTGAATGATGGGTTGGAAGAGATCGGTATCGTAGTTCGACAGTTTTCCTTGTACTGCCATGCAGAGCCGTTCGAAGCCCATGCCGGTATCGATCACTTTTGCCGGCAGCGGCTCCAGCGACCCGTCTGCCTTACGGTTATATTGCATGAACACCAGGTTCCATATCTCGATCACCTGCGGATGGTCTTGGTTCACCAGCGTGGCCCCGTCCACCTTGGCCCGTTCCTCGTCCGGACGGAGATCCACGTGGATCTCGGAGCACGGGCCACACGGGCCGGTATCTCCCATCTCCCAAAAATTATCGTCTTTGCTCCCGTTGATGATACGGTTGGCGGGCAGGTATTTTTTCCAGTAGCCGGTCGCCTCTTCATCCCGATCGAGTTTATCTTCCGGCGAACCCTCGAAGATGGAGGCATACAGCCGGTTCTTATCCAGCTTGATCACCCCCGTGAGGTACTCCCA
>JBBACU010000331.1:0-3109 GCA_041656815.1 Proteiniphilum sp. | reverse complement strand
ACCAGCACCGGTGGTATCTTGCTCATCGGGCTGGGGATAAACATACTCCGGATTAAAGAGCTCCGGGTTATGAACATGCTCCCCTCGCTGGTGATCGTGGTGTTGCTCCTTTGGATTTTCAGGTAAATTCCTTTGCCATGCCAGCGTGTCTATGAAGAAAAGAGATGACAAGTTAGGATTGTGGTTGCTGGTCTTCGTGGCGATCGGGTCGATGGTCGGGTCGGGGATCTTTAATTCCCCGAAAGACCTTATCCGGGTAGCCAATCCCCAGGGCACCTTGCTCACGTGGATCATCGGGGGAGCCGGGGCGTTGATGCTTGCCTTGGTATTCGTCTACCTGGCAGGCCGTAAACCGGAACTAAAGAGCGGCGTGTATGCCTATGCCCGCGACGGTTTTGGCGACTACATGGGCTTCAACTCCGCCTGGGGCTACTGGTCGGTCGGCTGGCTCGGTAACGTGAGCTACCTGGCCCTTTTCTTTAAAACGCTGAACGACCTGTTGGGCGAACAGGCTCTTTCCCCGTTCCAATCCTTTCTCACCGGGTCGGCCATCCTTTGGTTTTATTATTTTATCCTGATGTCGGGTGTCAAGGAAGGAGCCATCCTCAATTTTATCGTAACGGTCGCCAAGTTGATCCCCATCGTGCTAATCATCGTGTTGGCACCGGCACTCTTCGACCGGGAGCTTTTTAATGTCCCGGAATGGCAGTGGGAGCTTGCCTCCACCGGCACTTCGACAACGCCCGCGCGGCAGGTGGGCAACGCGATGGCGGTCGTGCTTTGGTGTTTCGTGGGGATAGAAGCCGCCTCCGTGTTATCGGGCAGGGCCAGGAAGCAGAAAGCGGTGCGTACCGCCACCATTATCTCCACGTTATTTGTTTTGGGGATATACATGCTCATCACGTTGGCGGCGATGGGCAGCGTGCCCGCGGCGGAACTCTCGGCGGCAGAGACCCCGCTTGCCCGGGTGCTTGAACGTACCGTCATAGGAGCCGCGGGAGGGACAATCATCAAGCTGGGGATCATGGTCTCGGTATTGGGTGCCAGCCTGTCGTGGATCCTGCTATCGGTAGAGACCATGTATGCTGCCGCCCGCGACGGGGTGATGCCTCGTCGCCTGGCGAAGGTAAACGCGAAAGGAACGCCGGTCAACGCGCTCCTGCTCACGCAGTGCTTCACGCAGGTTTTCCTTCTCTCCATCCTCTCGCCAAGCCTGAACGAAACCTACCTCGTTGCCATCACCATTGCCACCACGCTCATACTCATTCCCTACCTTCTCTCTTCGCTTTACGCGGTAAAGACGGCGATTCAATACAAGAAAGAGGAGAAAACATACCGTAACCTGATCATCGCCTTGCTCGGCACGTTCTATTCAGGCTACGTGATTTACGCGGTGGGGATCCAGTACTTGTTCCTTTCGATCCTTTTCTACGGCATTGGCTCCCTCTTGTTCCTTCAAGCGAAAAAGGAGAAAAGAGAACGGCCGAAATCGTGGGAGTGGGCCGTCATTATCGTGTTGCTTTCCGGCTCGGTATGGATTGCCGTACGCGTCCTGACCGGAAAGATCGTTTTTTAACCTATACCGAAAAGAGGCCGCCCACGGGCAGCCTCCTTGCAATCAACCGATACGTGATATTACCTGTTAAAGGTGTACCGCAGTGTGGCCCCGAAGCGGGGAGGATACCCCCGCTGCACGAACGTGTTTGATTGGCGTGTCGATACATCTTCTTGCTCAAACAGGAACGAGTGGTACTTCGTATTGAAGAGGTTTTCTACCCAGCACTCCAATCCGAAAGCTCCTTTCTCTGCCGCAAGGCTGGCATTGGCTAACCCGTAAAAGGGTTGGTAGAGCTCTTGCCCATTCGCGTCTTTGTTTGATTCGGTCCAGTAGATACGCCCCACTCCCTTGTACTGCACGTTGGCCACGAGGCGGTCGATAAACGAGCCATACGGCAGGTGATGCACGTAGCTTGCCCCCAAGCTTAACGTGTGCCGGGGAGCGAAAGGCACACGGTTGCCGGCATAGCTTCTAACCGTATCGCCATTAATCACATCCTCGGTTTCGTAATTAACAAAACGGGCATCGGCAAAGCCGTACTCCGCAAAAAGGGACAGGTTATTTACCGGCACGTATCTCAAACTCAACTCGCCCCCCTTGCTTTCCGACTCTCCCGCGTTGGCAATGGTGCGGCCCGAGGTACCCTCACTCACGAGCTTCGTGATCTGCAGGTTATCCACGCGGGTGTAAAAAAGCGCGTAAGTAAGGGAAAGCTTCCTGTCCAGCATCTCGTAGCGGCCGCCCAGCTCGTAGGTCCAACTGGTCTCCGGATCGTACGAAACCTGCTCCTCCACGGTCGGACCCTCTCCCCCGGGGGGTATTTGAGGGACAGGGATATTAGGAGGTATCTGTGCAAACACATTTCGCATCAACGATTCCTCGAGTGCGGATTGCAGCACTTCCGAAAAAACCTGTTCGTTATACCCCCCTGTCTTGTATCCTTTCGACGCGGAAAGATAAATTTGCGCGGTTGGCGAAAACTGGTATTTCAACGCGAATTTGGGCAGTATCTTCCAAAACTCTTTCCGGAAAGAGCCCTCCAATGCTGTGTCTCCCTCGATAGGCCGGGACGGTATCATCGGATTCTCAAACACCATGTTGATATCTCCTCCGTCACTTTCGGTGAAGTAGTCGAGCCCGGTATGCTCGTAATCGAACCGGATACCGGCGGTACCCGAGAATCCCTCCACCCCAAAGAGGTTGTCGAGGGTCGATTGATGGAACAGGGCAACTCCCCGCGACGGCTTGGTATAGATACCGGGCAGGTCTATCCGGTCATTCGCGTACACCAGGCGCATGGGGGCGCCAAAAGCTTCCATCATTTGATCCAGCGGGCGTTGCAGCACCGCTATCATCTCCTCCTTGAGGGCGACCGGGGTATCCACTTTCCGGCGGTCATAAAAACCAAAGGCTCCCACCACCCAACGGTAGCGGCCTTGCAGGTCCGATTTCACGGTGATCTCTTGGCTCACCGAGCGTTGATTTTGCTTTTGATTGATGGAAAAGATCGACTTGGGAGTGTAATCCTGGTCCATCTTCATATCGTCCTTC
>JBBACU010000330.1:0-3119 GCA_041656815.1 Proteiniphilum sp. | reverse complement strand
TGTCGCGGTCTATAGCACATCGGAGAGGGAGGTGGCTATCTCGCTGGAAAACGAGGCCGGGAAGATTCTTTGGAGCGAGAAGACGGTATTATCCCCCGAGGCCCCTTTTAAAAAATCGCTCCGGCTTGAAGGAGGCAGCAAGGAAAACTGGAGGCTGGCGATTGCTAGCACTGATGGCACTGAACTATTGAGGTTCACGACCGGAATCGAAGCGGAGAGTCCCGTGCCACCCGCCGCGGAGGCTGCCGATAACCCGAAAGATATTCCCCTTATCGAGCAACTCTACCTTACCGGCCTTCATTTAGAGCAATACCGGCATGCTACCTTCAACCCCGTGGACTATTACGAGGAGGCGTTATCCCGTGATCCGGGAGACGTGCGGTGCAACAATGCCCTCGGGCTCCTTTTAATGAGAAGAGGGCAATTCGAGAAGGCGCAACCCTATTTCGAGAAAGCAATCGAAACATTGACCAAGCGGAACCCCAACCCGTATGATGGCGAGCCCTATTATAACCTGGGATGTAGCTTGAAGCTGCAATCGAAGTTCGACGAGGCATACAGTGCCTTTTTCAAGTCGGCTTGGAATGCCGCGTGGAAAGATCCCGCCTATTTCTCGATCGCGCAAATTGATAGCATTAAAGAAGATTGGGATACCGCGATGGAGAACATCGAGCAATCCTTAGTGCGTAACTGGCACAACCATAAAGCACGCCAATTAAAGGCCTCCCTGTTACGAAAAACAGGACAAACCGAAAAGGCGTTGTTATGGATCGACGCGTCGTTGGAAATCGACCGGTTTAATATCGGGTGCCTCTTCGAGAAGTGGCTCCTCACGAAGAAAGAGGAGTTGAAGCATGAAATCGTGGAGCTTATGCAAGGAAACGAGCACAGCTACATGGAGTACGCCCTCGACTTCCTCGGGGCAGGGTTACACGATGAGGCCATCGAGTTACTGGAATGGGCCTTGGAAACGGACGCGGGCAACTACCCCTTGATCGGGTACACGTTGGGCTTCGCGTATGCACGTGCCGGTAACGAGGCAAAAGCAGGGGAAGCGTATGACAAGGCGTTCGAAGCGTCGCCCGACCGGTGCTTCCCGAACAGGCTGGAAGAGGTGATTATCCTTCAAGAATTACTAAAGGTACGGCCGGGAGATTATAAAGCACTTTATTATTTGGGAAATTTCTGGTACGCCAAGCGGCAGTACAAGGAAGCCATCGACTGCTGGGAAAGATCGGCCGCGATCAACGACCGGTTCCCCACCGTGTTACGAAACTTGTCCTTGGCCTACTATAACAAAGCCAACAAGCAGGAAGAAGCGTTGCAGCTGTTGGAGAAAGCATTTTCGCTGGATCCGGCCGACTCTCGGGTATTGATGGAGTTGGACCAGCTCTACAAGAAGCTAAACCGGGCCCCCGCGGAGCGACTGAAGTTCTTGGAAGAACGAATGGAGTTGGTAGAGCAGCGCGACGACCTGTTTATCGAGCGCATCGCGTTATACAACCAGTTGGGACAGTACGAAACCGCGAAAGCGTTGTGTGATTCCCGTAATTTCCACCCGTGGGAGGGGGGAGAAGGAAAGGTGACCTTCCAGTATACCTATTGCCGCATCCAGTTGGCCAAGCAGGCTATCGAAAAGGGAGATTACCGGCATGCCTTGACCCTGCTGAACGAGACGGATAGGTATCCCCACAACTTGGGAGAGGGCAAGCTAACCACCGTGAACGAGAACGATGTGGAGTATTACAAGGGAGTTTGCTACCGGGGCTTGGGTGAGGAAGAGTGTGCCGTGGAGTGGTTCACGAAGGCTACCCAAGGGCCTGATGAGCCCAAGCAGGCATTCTACTACAACGACGAGAACCCTGATAAAATCTATTTCCAGGGATTAGCCTGGCGGGCGCTCGGTAATGAAGAGAAAGCACGCGAGCGGTTCAATAAGTTGATCGTGCACGGTGAAGAACACTTGAACGACGACTGCAAGATCGAATATTTCGCGGTGTCGCTTCCCGACTTGGCAATCTGGGAAGAAGACCTGAACAAGCGCAACCGGATCCATTGCTATAACGTGATGGCATTAGGATGGTTGGGCTTGGGTAACAATGAAAAAGCCCGGAGATACATCGATGAGATTTTGGTTCTGGATGTAAATTATCAAGGGGAACAATGAGTATTAGTTAAATCAATAATAAACTAATTTCCCGATGAAGAAAGATGTTTTCATGTTTATCTCTTTTCTGTTGTTGACATTCGCTTGTCAACAACAGAAAAGAGAAGAAATTGACCTATCGGGAGAATGGCAATTTCAAACGGATCCAGAGGATCGTGGAATAGATGAAAGATGGTTTGAATCGCGTTTAGCAGAAACGATTAATCTCCCGGGTTCGATGGCCGAGAATGGGAAAGGAAACGACATTACGCTTGAAACCGGATGGACCGGGGGAATTATGAATCCCGAGTGGTATAATGACCCAAATTACGCTCCGTATATCGATCCGGAAAATGTTCGTTTCCCCTTCTGGCTACAACCCGTGAAGGAGTACACGGGTGCTGCATGGTACCGAAGGGAGGTATCGATACCTACTGAATGGAACGGGAAAACTGTTTTATTAACACTTGAGCGTCCACACTGGGAATCTACCGTTTGGGTTAACGGTACCCCGGTTGGTATGCAAAACAGTTTGGCGGTGCCCCATGTGTTTAATATCTCCTCGTTCTTAAAGGCCGGGAATAATGCAATTGCTATCCGTGTAGATAACCGAACGAAGGATATTGACGTGGGGGAAAATTCGCATAGTATTTCAGATCATACCCAATCGAACTGGAACGGTATTGTCGGGGAAATATCCTTGAAAGCAACAGGGAAGATACTGTTTGATCATATCGAGGTGTTCCCAGACGTGACAAACAAAAACGTGAAACTGAAGGCTACCGTGAAAAATACATTGTCGGAAACATACCCGGTTAAATTTACAGCCACGGCCAAGCTTAAAAAGGGAGGTGAGAAGGTAAAGGACGAGTCGTGGAGTTTTGATCTCGTCCCTGGTGAGAACGTCGTTGAGATGACGTATAACTTGGGGAAGGAAGCCTTGTTATGGGATGAGTTTAATCCGAACGTGTAC
>JBBACU010000329.1:0-3133 GCA_041656815.1 Proteiniphilum sp. | reverse complement strand
AGAGAAATGTCTAATTGAACTAATTGAACTACTTAGAACTAAATGAATAATAACTGTCGACATTTGTGGAACAACTGTCTGGAGGTCATTCGGGACAACATTCCCGAGCCGGCGTTCAACACGTGGTTTGCTCCCATTGTTCCATTAAATTACAAGGATCGTGTACTCACCATACAGGTTCCGAGTCAGTTTTTCTATGAATACCTAGAAGATAAATACCTCGACCTGATCCAACAAACCCTTTACCGGGAGATTGGCGAGGGAACGATACTGAACTACCGCATACTGGTCGAGACCGAAAGCAATACCGCGGTGGAGCTGCGCGGCGAAAGCAAGCAGTACAATCCCGTGGAGCCTGCCGTGACGAAGAAAACCGCGGCCAAGGTGCCAAGCCCTTTCGACCGGGTGGAGACATCGGAGTTCGATTCGCAGATCAACTCGAAATACACGTTCAATAATTTTTTTGAAGGCGAGAGCAACCGCCTGGCCCGCACGGCCGCCGAGGCGGTGGCGATGAACCCCGCGAAGACGGCGTTCAACCCGTTGTTTATTCACGGGCACTCGGGCGTGGGAAAGACGCACCTCTGTCACGCCATCGGATCGAGCGTGCTGCAGCGGTACCCCGGTAAAAAAGTGCTCTACCTGTCGGCCCACCTCTTCAAGGTGCAGTATACCGATGCGCGCCGGTTCAACACCATCAATGATTTTATTAATTTTTACCAAAGCATTGATGTCCTTTTGATCGATGATATTCAAGAACTTTCAGGCTTGGAGAAAACGCAAAATACTTTCTTTCACATATTTAACCACTTGCATCAAAACAACAAGCAGCTGGTGATGACCTCCGATTGCGCGCCCATGGATATGAAAGGGGTAGAGGAGCGGTTGCTTACTCGTTTTCGATGGGGCCTGACCACCCTGCTGGAACGGCCGGACGTGGAGCTGAGGAAAAAAATCCTTCAGAACAAGGTGCTTTCTGACGGGCTCTCTATCCCGGAGAAGGTGATCGAGTATATCGCCGAGAATGTCACCGAAAACGTGCGCGACCTCGAAGGAATTGTTGTTTCGTTAATGGCTCACTCCATCATCAATAACCGGGAGATTGATATGAGCCTGGCAAAGAGGGTGATGGAGCAGAGTATCCGGTTCGAACGGAAACGGGTGACGGTCCAGAAAATACAAGACACTGTTTCGGAGTATTTCAACGTGAAGAAAGAATTGATCCAATCGGCATCGCGCAAACGAGAAATTGTGCAGGCGCGCCAAGTGACCATGTATTTCATCAAGAAACATACCGAATTGTCGTTGGCGCAGATTGGCGCTCAGGTGGGCAATCGAAACCATGCCACGGTATTGCACGCGTGCAACACGGTCAAGAACTACTCCGATGTGGACAAAAGCTTTCGTTCAGACTTGGATGAAATCGACCGGCTACTCACGTCGAATAAATAGCCTTTTAACTCCTTGCGGATCGTTGACTTGTCATTTTTCTTTGTCTATGCTATGGCTCTCGCGGATGAAATCTGTATATTCGCGACTGGATCCAATCATATAAGAGAATGAATTATACACGTAACAGCATGTTGATTGCAATTTTGCTGTTTGTTAGCTTGTCGCTCCACGCGCAGGTGCCTGACGGGTATTATTCCCCCGCGATGGGCAAGCAGGGAGCATCGCTAAAGACAGCATTATACCAAATCATCAAAGAGCCGAAAGTGGTTTCCTATGCCCAACTGTGGGAGGCGTTCGAGAAGACCGATGCCCGCAGGGATAACACGGTGTGGGATATGTACTCCGACCTCCCGGGAGAAAAAGGCGGCTACTCCCACGATTTTCGTGCCGGGCGTTGTGGCTCGTACCGACAGGAAGGAGATTGCTATAACCGGGAACATATGCTTCCCAGGAGTTGGTCCGGGAGAAGTACGCTCTTGGAAAGCGACCTGTTTCACTTGTACCCCACCGATGGGTTTGTCAACAACCGGCGGGGCAACCTGCCCTTCGGGGAGGTGGGGATCACCCTTTGGGAGTCCACCAATGGGTCGAAAGTGGGGCAAAACACCTTCGGGGATTACTCGAAGATAGTGTTCGAGCCCATCGACGAGTACAAGGGCGATTTCGCGCGTACTTACTTCTACTTGATTACCGCGTACGAGGCGGAGGTCCCGTTATGGGAGTCCGATCAGCTGGGCGATAGCAGCTACCCGGGGCTGAGCGACTGGTCGCTTGAGATGCTACTGAAGTGGCACCGGCAGGATCCGGTAAGTGTCAAGGAGGTAAGAAGAAACGAGGAGGTGTACAAGATTCAAGGGAACCGGAATCCCTACATCGATTATCCACACTTGGTGGAACATGTCTGGGGAGAGCATCGGGAAATACCTTTTGACGCCGCCGGACATTACGATAGCTTCCTGCTTATCGAATGTAGCCCGTTCGAGCGCTGGCTGGAGCAGATGAAAGGATACCTTAACCGGTATACCCGATGAGCCGCTTATTGCCCCTTTTTTTCTCTTTCCTTTTATTCCTTGCCGGGCCCCTGCCGGCTGCAAGTAAAGCCACCCTCGCGATAACAGGGAGTGGCATAACCCGAATCGGGGTGGTGACCGACCTGCACTACCTGTCGCCTTCCTTGGCTAGCGAAGGGGAAGCACTGGACGCGTACGAAGAGGCTACCGGACGAAGGGTGGGCGACCTGCACGAGGTGCTGGACTTGGTACTCGACAGCCTGATGGAGGAGGAAATCGAGATACTCCTTGTGCCGGGCGACCTGACCAATCATGGGGAGCGGCAAAGCCATATCGACCTGAAGAAGAAATTACTTCCCCTGCTCGAAAAGGGGATACGCGTTTTCGTGATCCCGGGCAACCACGATATCAACATACCCAACGCGAAAGCGTACACCGGGGAGAAACCTGCTCCCACGGCGACCATTAGCCCCGGAGAGTTCACGGAACTGTATGCCCCCTTCGGGTATACGGGGGCCTTGGAGCGTGACGAGGCGTCGCTCAGTTACCTCGCGGAATTAAACGATACCACGTGGCTCCTCTGTTTTGACACGAACCGGTACGACGAGCATACAACCGTGCCTATTACCGGTGGGCGACTGCGCCCGGAGACCCTGGAATGGGCACTTCGT
>JBBACU010000328.1:0-3135 GCA_041656815.1 Proteiniphilum sp. | reverse complement strand
AACGACGGCTTAGCTTTCGAGCAGGCCCTGCGCATATACAGGGCGGACCCGCACGAGAGGAGACCAATCCAAAAAGGGAGGGCGCGCGCATGGCTCAAATAATTCACACCATCGAAGTGATACCGCCGGAGATCACACCAGAAGCAAGAGCAGCCATTGAAGGAGGTAGCCCCTTCAACATTGAACTCCAGGAGCTTGCAGAAACAGAAAGAGAAAAAAAAGAAAAACGAAAAACAACATTAAAAGCGATTGTAAAGAAATGAGACACATCGAAGATAGCCTCCAGCAGGCCTGCGTAACGTGGTTTGATTTGCAGTTTCCACACCTATCCCGCCTCCTTCACCATAGCCCCAACGGGGGCAAAAGGAATGCACGCGAAGCGGCACGGTTCAAGGCCATGGGTACACGGGCAGGGTTTCCAGACCTCGTCTTCCTTTACCCGGCGCACGGTCACCACGCCCTCCTTATTGAGATGAAGACAACCCGGAGCGGAAGCAGGCAGACAGCAAATCAAAAGGAGTACCAGCGAATAGTTGAAAAATACGGCTACAAATACATCGTTTGCCGTACTTTTTTCGAGTTTCAGAAGGTAATAATCAATTATTTGACAAAAGACTCCAAATAAAAGAATGAGGAAAAGCGTATTATTGTGATACGTTTTTCCTATTTTTGCCCATAAACGATCGTAAACAGCCCCAAAACGGCATAAAATAAGCGAAAAGCGTACGAAATATGGATAAAATGGACATAAACCTCGACCTTGACGTTGACTTCGGAAACATACAACTCCCCAACTTTGACCTGAACATCTTCGGAGATGGAAGCGAGAAAAAACATGGCAGGTACATGAAGCCCCACCGACCGGAGACATTCAAGGAGAGTGAAGTCATGTACGACAACGCCCAAAAACTGGCTCGAGAACTGACCCTCGACAAAGGGGAGCGGGCAAACGTGATCGTTTCCGGATCATTCATTTTTGGAGATTTCATCGAGGCATACATAGTCCATCACAACGCCAAGGTAAAACACATGGCCATCTCGACGCTATCCCTCTCGCAGGACAACATCGACAGCCTCCACAACCTGCTTGAATTCGGATACCTCGACCAGCTGGACATGATAATATCCGTTTACTTTTTTGCCCACGAGCGAAACGTTTTAATTCCCTACATGTACGAAAAGCTGGATACCGGCGACCGTTTCCAGTTAGCGGTTTGCGCCACGCACATGAAGACCTGCCATTTTGAAACACTCGGGGGAAAGAAGATCGTAATCCACGGCTCCGCGAACCTGCGAAGCTCGAACAACATAGAACAATTTACCATAGAGGAGAACCCGGCGCTATACGACTTTTACGAGGAGACAACCCAGAAAATTGTCGACAGACACAAGACCATCAATAAGGCCGTCCGAGGTGACCACCTATGGGATACCATCACCAAGAAGAAGTTTAACGATTAAAAATATAACATCATGGCAAAGAGAAATTCAGAAGGAGACCGCAGGGAAAGGTCAAGAATAAGAGCTCGGACACGAGCAATGACACGGGCGCAGGAGCTCGCCTACTGGCGAGCACAGGGAGTGCCATTTTAAAAAATAAGAAAGCATGAAAGTAATACAAAGCACCGTCCTGAAATTGTCACAGCTGGAGGTGAACAAGGGTCAGATTGAAGGCCTTCCCGGCAACCCCAGATTCATACGGGATGACAAGTACAGGAAGCTTGTTGAAAGCTTAAAAGATAACCCGGAGATGACCGCTCTCCGGGAATTGCTTGTTTTTAATCAGGGAGACAAGTACGTGATCATCGGGGGAAATATGAGGTACCGGGCAATGAAGGAGCTCGGGTATAAGGAAACTATTTGCAAAATCATTCCCGATGAAGCATCGCCAGAGGACTTAAAAGCATACACCATCAAGGATAATGCGGGGTTCGGAGAATGGGACTTCGAACTACTGGGCAACGAATGGGATATGGATCAGATCGAGAACTGGGGGGTGGATATTCCCGACTTAGACCTGGACCCGGAACCGGAGGAAGCAGAGGAAGACAACTTCAATGTTTCAGATAACATGCCGAAAGACCCAGTGTCAAAACTGGGAGACATATTCATTCTCGGGAGGCACCGGCTTGTTTGCGGTGATGCAACCAAGCCGGAACACGTTAAAGCCCTGATGAATGATAAGATGGCCGACGTGTATTTAACCGACCCCCCGTATAACGTGGATTACGAGGGGAAGACGAAAGACAAGTTAAAGATCGATAATGATAAGATGGCCGACGCCCAGTTTCAAGAGTTCCTTTATGATGCGTTCAGGTGCGCCAATGACGTGATGAAAAAAGGAGCCGCGTACTACGTGTGGCATGCAGATTCGGAAGGCTACAATTTTAGGACTGCCGCCATTCGGGTCGGTTGGAAACTTAGGCAAACATTGATATGGGTTAAAAACACACTCGTACTCGGTAGGCAGGATTACCAATGGAAACACGAGCCTTGCCTGTACGGATGGAAGGACGGAGCTGGACACTACTTCATTACAGATAGGACGCAAGTCACGGTGCAAGAGGAAGATTTTAGCATCGACAAGTTAAGCAAAGACGAAATGAGAGAGCTCCTGCGACAGATACTGCAGGAAACACCTAACACCATAATCGAAGAGGACAAACCACTAAGATCATCAGAGCACCCCACGATGAAGCCAGTGAAACTGATGGGTAGAGCCGTCAAGAATAGCAGCAGGCTGGGCGATATCATTCTGGACACATTCGGGGGATCAGGTTCTACTTTAATAGCCGCAGAACAGCTCGGGCGCACTTGCTACATGATGGAGCTTGACCCCGTTTATTGTGACGTGATCATAAAGAGGTGGGAGGAATTAACAGAAGACAACGCATCATATGCAGGCAACTTCTTAGAAAACAAGAACAGCGAGAAAAAAGAGGAATAACAGCGAGAAATGCCAAACAGGAAAAATATAATACCACATCAATTTAAGCCGGGACAATCGGGCAACCCCAAAGGACGGCCTCCAAACAGGGTGCCGACTCAGCTTGTGAAGATCATGGGCAAAGTCCAGGCAAGAAAGTTTTACAACCTGTCAGCAACCGAAATCAACGAATGGGAGGCGGCGATACT
>JBBACU010000327.1:0-3141 GCA_041656815.1 Proteiniphilum sp. | reverse complement strand
CCGTCGTAAGAATAAGGGTCGATATCGAGCAGCCGGTTATTGTACTCGATGGCTTTTTCGAAGTTGCCTTTCATCTCGTGGGCATAGGCGAGATCGACGATGGCGTCGGTATTCAGCGGGTTGGTTTTCATGCTCTCCTCAAGCAGGAGGATGGCGCGGTCGAACTGGTCCACGTCGTTAAGGAGGTACCCTACCTCGGTAATAAAGAAGTAGTAATCCTCCTCGTTCAGATCATGCTCCAGCGTTTGGTCGATCAATTGATGTGCCTCATCGGTTCTACCCAGGTGAAGCAACGACTCGATCTTCAGGAGCGGGAGGTCGAGATCCCCCTCGTCCGAGATCCAACGCGTGAAGTCGAGCGCGTCTTCATACTGTTCGGCATAAACCAGCATCTTCACCTTCATCAGCATCAGCTCGGGGCTCCCGGGGTGCATCTTGAGCCCCTCGTCGATAAGCAGCTCTGCCTCCTCGTTATCGCCTCCCGTGTTGTAATAGTCGGCCAATGCCGCGAACTCGTCGGCATCGAAGTACATTTTTTTGCCGAGCGAGCGCGTGTGCTCGTATTTCTCGACCAGCGAAGTAATATCCAGTTCGTTATCTTCCATTAAGTTTCACCCTATCTTCTTGCTGTTTTGTATCTTATTTGGTCATTTTTTTCCACGAGTCTCGCAGCGCCACCGTCCGGTTAAACACCAGCCTGCCATGGGCAGAGTCGCTATCCACGGTAAAATAGCCGATGCGTTGAAACTGGAACTTGTCCAGTGGCCGCGCGTCCTCGAGCCACTCTTCCACCTTGCACCCTTTCTTTACCACGAGCGACTCGGGGTTGAGCATCGCTTTGTATTCTTTTTCTTTTTCTCCGGCCGGGTCTTCCACCCTGAAGAGACGGTCGTACAGCCTCACCTCCGCGTCGAGGCTATGGGGTACCGACACCCAGTGGATGGTGCCTTTCACCTTCCGGTTTGCCTCGGGCATGCCGCTCTTGGTCATCGGGTCGTATTCGGCATAGACCTCGGTGACATTGCCCTCCTCATCCTTCTTGCATCCGGTGCACTTCACGATGTAGCCGTTCTTCAACCGCACCTCGTTGCCGGGTGTCAGCCGGAAATATTTCTTGGGCGCGTCTTCCATGAAGTCGTCCCTTTCGATCCATAGCTCGCGGCTGAACTTCACCAGGCGGCTGCCCATGCTTTCGTCTTCGGGGTTATTGACCGCCTCCATCTCTTCTACCTGCCCCTCGGGGTAGTTGGTAAGGATCAGCTTCACGGGGTCAATCACCCCGGAAACCCGTGCCACCCGGGCGTTGAGATCCTCCCTCACCGCAAACTCCAACAGGGAAATATCGTTCATGCCGTCGTATTTAGTATACCCGATCTTGTCGATAAAACCGCGGATGGCTTCGGGCGTGTATCCCCGGCGCCGCATCCCGGCGAGCGTGGGCATCCGCGGATCGTCCCATCCCGACACCAGCTTCTCCTGCACCAGCTGCAGCAGCCTCCGCTTGCTCATCATGGTGTAGGTGAGGTTCAGGCGGTTGAACTCGGTCTGCCTTGGCCGGTAATCGCTATCCGCCAGCTGGTCGATAAACCAGTCGTACAGCGGCCGGTGCACTTCGAACTCCAGCGTGCAGAGGGAGTGGGTCACCCCCTCGAAGTAATCGCTCTGCCCGTGCGCGAAATCGTACATCGGGTACGCTTTCCACGTGGTTCCGGTGCGGTGGTGCGGTATATGGATCACCCGGTAGATGATGGGGTCGCGCATGTGCATGTTGGGCGATGCCATGTCGATCTTTGCCCGGAGCACCATCTTCCCTTCGGGGATCTCCCCGCTGTTCATCCGGTGAAACAGTTCCATGGTCTCCTCGACGGGGCGGTTACGGTATGGGCTGTTGGTACCCGGCACGGTGGGCGTTCCTTTTTGTTGTGCGATCTCCTCGGCCGACTGTTCATCCACGTATGCTTTCCCCTCTTTGATGAGTTTCTCCGCGAAATCCCACAATTGTTGGAAGTAATCGGAAGCGTAATAAACATTTTCCCAGTGAAAACCGAGCCATTCGATGTCTTCCATGATGGAATCCACGTACTCCACGTCTTCTTTTACCGGGTTGGTGTCATCGAACCGCAGGTTGCAGGTGCCGCCATACTTTTGGGCGATGCCAAAGTCGATGCAAATCGCTTTGGCGTGCCCGATGTGCAGGTACCCGTTGGGTTCCGGCGGGAACCGCGTTTGCACGCGCCCGTCGTTTTTCCCCTCCTTCAGGTCGTTTTCCACCATCTGCTCAATAAAATTAAGGCTTCTCTTGTTCTCCTCCACTGTAGGGTTTTCCACTTTCATAACGTGTTTATAATGAATAATTAAGAATGAACAATTAAGAATTATCTTTTGATGTTTTGAGTATCGCCGTTAGTATTGCTACTATTTCTTCACAATCTGATAAGAGTGATTCAGCTAACTTGTCATCAATATAATTGCTTTCACGTAATAAACGCAACCAATAATGTACTTCTCTCGCCTCTTTGTATGCAATCTGTATTCTTGCGATAAAGTCCTTTTTGGAATGACCTCGAATAGCTTCTTCAACATTTGCACCAATCGACGTGCCACTTCGTAAAATCTGCTTTGATAGTACGTATTCCTTATTTGTTTCAATCAAATAATTGTAGAGTTTTATGACACGTAAAGCAAATGCATACGTTTTCTCCTTGATTATATTCTCTCTTTCACCCAAAACTCCCTATTCTTAATTTTTAATTTTTTAATTAGATAGACACTCTTGCGTACGGAACCACATCCGGCCGCGAAAACTCCCCATCAAGGTACTTGTAATACCCTGTGATGGCTACCATGGCGGCATTGTCGGTGGTGTAAGCGAACTTTGGAATATGAATCTTCCAGCCATGCTCCCGGCTATACTCCTCGAACGCGCTCCGCAGTCCCGAGTTGGCGGAGACTCCACCCGCGACCGCCACGTCGTTTATCCCGAGGTCTTCCGCGGCGCGGTAAAGCTTATCCATCAGGATATCAACAATTGTCTTCTGCAAAGAGGCACACAAATCCTCTTTATTCTTCTCGATGAAATCGGCGTCTTCTTTCAACGCGTCTCGCAGGAAATAGAGGAACGACGTCTTCAGCCCGCTAAAG
>JBBACU010000326.1:0-3160 GCA_041656815.1 Proteiniphilum sp. | reverse complement strand
TGAAATCGGCATCCGCTCCCTCGAAGTATCCCTTCTCACGGGCGAACGAGATCACGTCGGGCGCGTAGAGACAGTTCTCCGGGTCATCCAACGGGAACTGCTGGATCCGTGCCTGGTTGGCATGTGCCGTTACGCAATCGTCGGGGATTCGTACAGCCACCCACACGGCTCCCTTGTTGGCGGGACCTTTCCCGATCATCTCCATCACCCATACTTCCTCGGGGTCGGCAATCGAGAACGACTCGCCGGAGCTGTAGTACCCATGCTCTTTTACCAGATCGGTCATCACTTGGATGGCCTCCCGGGCGCTCTTGGCCCGCTGTAGCGTGATATAGATCAGGCTGCCGTAATCCATGATACCGGTAGAGTCGGAGAGCTCGCTTCGTCCCCCGAAGGTGGTCTCGGCAATCGCCAGCTGGTGTTCGTTCATGTTGCCAATCACGTTGTAGGTTTGCAGGGCCTGGGGTATTTCGCCCAAGTATTTCCCCGAGTCCCACTCGTACACTTTCAGTATCTCGCCGGGATTGTACTGTTTGGCGGGCCAGTGGTATAACTCTCCGTATAGGCCGTAGGAGTCGGCCGCGTAAGAAATAAGGGTGGACCCATCAGTGGAAGCTTTTTTCCCCACGAGCAGGTTCGTGCAGGGATAGGAGGGCGAGATAGCAAGGAAGGCTATCATCGCGGTCAAAAGCACTTTTCTCATTCGGTAATCTGTTTTGATTTTATCATCTACAATGTAAAGATACCTTTTTTTGTTTAATCTTCCCAAACGGTAGCTTTGATATTTTTATATTCGTGCAAAACCATTGGCGTAAAACGAAAAAAAACCTATTTTTGCCTGTTCAATCGCGTGGGCGTGTAAATACCGCGTGAAATGGATGAAAATGAACTATTTCGTTAAGCAAGAGCAGAAGCAAAGCTTGCTTTGGTTATGCCGAGCGCAGAAATAGTCTAATTCTAATGTACGGTTCGTATGCGAGAAAACGCGAGAAAAATAAGATCCAACCGGTTCCTGGGGCTAACGGCCTACCAGATTGTTATCTTGTTGGTATTGATCGTGGTGCTCTTTTTCTTTAGCGACAGCAGCATTCCAAAACGTTGGAAGTACGAGTCGGAGATCAAGGACCTGGAATCCCAAATAGACTATTACCGGAACCAGACGGAAATCGACAAGGAGAAATTAGACGAGCTTCAATCCAATACCGAGGATCTCGAGAAATTCGCACGAGAAAATTACCTGATGAAGAAAGAGAACGAGGAGATCTTTATTATCGAGTAAGCGGTCTCCCTTCAATTATTTTATCGTTAAATCGAAAAAAAAGCGATATATTTGTAGCTGTAACTAATCGTTTCTTGACATATAAAATGAAGGATATTTTATTTCGCCTTTCCGGTTTACTGATACTGGGATCGGCGGCTCTTTACTTATTTGAACCTGTTATAGCACCATGGATCATGGCCGGTTCGGTGGCCCTGTTCTCGGCACTCACTGTCGCCACGCCTTACCCCGGGAAGAGTATACGGGGAAAACGATTATTCAATTTCCAGTTATTCGCCTGTCTCCTGATGATCGTGAGTACCTACCTGATGTTTCGCGGCCGCAACGAATGGGCACTTTTCATGATCGTGGGGGCCCTACTTTTGCTTTATTCGGCCATAATGATTTCGAAAGCGCTTGAAAACGAAGATAGAAGATAACAGCTGACAATATTCTGTTCACCATAGCTGCATCAACTTGTTGTGTATGAATAAAAGTGTACTTGTAATAGATGACAATTTAACAATTTGCTTGATGTTGAAGTCCTGGTTGGCGAAAAAGGGCTTCAACGTGGAGATAGCTACCAACGTGGAGCAAGCAAAACAGATGATCAAGGAACACCCGTTTGATCTGGTCCTTTCGGATATCCGCATGCCCGAGAGCGACGGGTTTGCCTTGCTATCGTGGGTTAAGAAATACGATTCGGACATGCTGGTTATCATGATGACCGGGTTTGCCGATATCGAATCGGCGGTGGAGTCGATGAAATCGGGCGCGTCCGATTATATCGCCAAGCCCATCGAGCCGGAATTACTGTTCCGTAAAATCGACGAGGCGTTTGCCGCGCAAGAGAACTTCAAGAAGACCCATAACCTGTCAAACGATTTTATAAAACCACCCGGGGAGAGTTACAAGAAACTTTTCGGGCAATTGGACCTCTTGGCCGAAAACAATGCTCACGGCTTGATCATCGGGGACAGGGGAAGCGGTAAGGCCTCGGCCGTAAAATATATCTACGAGAAGGGGGTCCGGTACATCAAGCCTCTCGAGGTTTTCGACGCGGGACAATCGCCGAAAGGGCAATACCTTCAAAACGAATCCGGGGCCAACGGCTCGCCTCTGATGGAGCAATTTACCGCGGCCAGAGGTGGATTACTCTGCGTCCGGGAGATAGACCAACTCCATATCCAGCTGCAAAACGAGCTGCTGTCCATTTTAACCCGTCAATCCAAAGGAGAAGGATTCACGCGGGTAATCGCGATCACCGAGAAACAAAAGCCGGAGCTGGAAAAAGCGTTGATACCCAAGTTGTATCACCTCTTGGAAAACGAGGCAGTACTCCTCCCCTCGCTGAAAGGGAAGGGACAGGAAATATCGTTTTTCACCCTTCATTTTCTTCGATTTGCCAACCAGACGCTCAACAAAGAAGTCAATGCCATAGATCCTGCCTTGCAGGAAAAACTGCTGCAACACGATTGGCCCGGCAATATTCAAGAACTGAAAAATTGCATCATTAAAGCGGTCTTGTTAACCGAAGGGAACCGCTTAGGGGTAGAACTGATTCCCGTGCTTTTTGAACAACACGGTACTAACGGCGCTAATGCCGCCAAGCCGATCCTGCAGAAAACGATGCAAGGCCTCCGGAAAGAGAATTACGAGAAAGAAAAAATCAAACAGGCACTCGAGCTGGCAAAAGGAAATAAAACGATGGCGGCTTCTATCCTGAATATCGACCGCAAAACGCTCTACAACAAGATTAAACTCTACAACGTTTCGCTGGAATAACCTCTTTTATATTTCGCCGGATGAAAAAAAAAGGATCAACGAAGACCAAGTTCACCGTGATTATAGGGTACGTGCTGGTGATGGCCGTGATGGCTTTCGGGCTGATTGCGCTCTATA
>JBBACU010000325.1:0-3160 GCA_041656815.1 Proteiniphilum sp. | reverse complement strand
TCATCTATCTGGTCGCGAAGCAGGTTGGCTTGATTAGCTCTTATCACGCTATTCTCATCCATCATGTCTTTTAAACGAATCAGCCGCGATGCCGTGGCATCCATATTGTCCAAAGGATTGATCCTGTTTTGGTTCAGGTTTGTAGTCTGCAAATGGGCATTGAATACCCGTACCACTTGCCCGTCGATATCGAGGTCCGCCCATAGGGCCCTCGTGCTGTTTTCATCCGGGAAACGTATCTCGCCCGATTGCAAGATGGGGTACCTGCTAAACAGGGCTACATGCATACCGTCCGGGGACGACGAGGTAACCTTGTAATAGGGAAAGAGCCTGAAAATTTTCGTGATGGCCTTCAATGCCGCCCCGTTGGCCACGGGAAATTCCTGAAAACAGAGAATATCCACTTTCTTTTCCTCCATGAAGCGTGCAATTTCTGGCCCCGTCACCTGCAGCCCCCCTCTTCCCCCTCGCTGGATGTTATAGGTGGCCACGTTCAACTCGTTCATCGGTGGCTCCACCTCCTTTACAGGCCATTGGATGGTCCCGGCAAGGTAAGGTATATTGAGTAGGATGCCAAGCATGGGAAAGAGGAACCACCCCTTCCTCCTGACCATCCAGTATAGCATCAACACCAAGTTTATCACCAACAGCAGAGGCAAGAACAGCCCCATCCATTGCAGCCCCGCGTGTTGGGCGGGATGAACATGTCCGGCGAACGCGCCCCCGGCAGCCAGAAGTGCCGGGATAATAGTGATTACCCCCGATAGCGTATCAAAGAGATGTAAAAGCACCCGTTTTCCCATATCTTTCCTCTATTTCCCTCGCGTCTTCCAAAGGTATCCTGAACGAGAAAACCGATCCCACGCCCACCTCCGACGTCACCGAGATATCCCCACCCATCCGTTCCACGATTGACTTGCAGATAGACAAGCCTAAACCCGAACCGGGTATAAAGTGGTCGACTCTCTCGAAACGATCAAAAATCACCGTTAACTTGTCGGGCGAGATCCCGATACCGGTATCCTCCACGGAGAACTCCACGAAACCAGGTATTGCCCGGTAACCCAAGGTAACCGAGCCCTGCTTCGTGAACTTGAGGGCATTGTCGATCAAGTTTGAAATCACTTGCATCAGCCGGTTTTTATCCGTCCACATATAAAAATCCTCATCCGGTAACTCGAGACGAAGCGGGACGAATGTTGTGTTAAACTGGTAGTTCACCATGACTTCGCGACACAGGTCGTTGAGTTCTATTCTGGAGTAGTTAAACTCGAACGTTCCCGCCTCGATTTTTGAGAGGTCAAGCAATTCATCAATCAGCATCAGCAACCGTTTATTGCTGGATTCAATGATGCTGAGGTACTGGTCGCGCTCTTCCCTCTTCTCGATACCGGCCATGATGGTCGAGAAGCCCACGATGGAATTTAACGGTGTCCTTATCTCGTGGCTCATGTTGGATATAAATGCCGATTTTAGCCGGTCTGACTCTTCTGCCTTCTCTTTCGCTTTCTTCAATTCGATTTCATGCCGTGACCGTTCCGACACGTCGCGGCACAGGTGCCATATCAGGTCTTCGTCGTACTCGTTGCGGAAAACAAAAGCAGAGCAGTCGTAACTGATTATTTCCGGCCTGGGGTTGGGGGCGTTCCAGATATACTGCAACGCGTTATCGTTATCCCGCAACTCCCGGGTAAAATTATCCCATGCCTCTTTGTTCTCGAACTTTTCAAGTACTTCATAGGCTTTATATGCCATGATATCGGTTCCTATCGCGATATGGCACTTTTTCCTACAAAACCGGTTAGCAAAGATAATGGTGCCGTCCATCTTGGTAGCGAAGATGCTATCATTGGAGTTATCGAGCGCCAACGACAACATTTTCAGCCTATCCCACCCCGAGATGATATTGTCAATATTTTGGGTATATCCTTCTACGATGGTCTCTCCATTTTTCTCGCGATGGACGTCGATAACTTTGAGTTTCACGTAATACACCTTGTCTTTTACAATCCGGTATTCAAGCGTATCCTCCCCTGTTGCCCGTTCAAGCACATCCACCAGTTTTTGCCGGTCCGCGGGATAGACATGTTCCAGGTATTCTGCAAGCGGTACGATCTCTTCGGTTTCGACACCCCAAACCACCCCCACGTATCCCGTGTAGCTTATCATCTTGGTTACCGTGTTATAGCTCCAATACCCTATTTTTGCTTGCCTCCCGGTTTCTATCAAGCGTTGGTTCGCCGTCTCCAACTTTCGTTTCATCTGGCTTCTTATGGTGATATCGCGGTATTGGCACAGGAGGTGCTCGTCGTCATATTTATGAGCAATAAGCTTGAAGAAATACATTCTGCCGGGGGCAGGCAGATTATAGTTGGCGTTGGAAACCTCCCCTTTTTTCGCTACTTGTTCCAACGCGGGTTTCAATTCTTGGACGGTCTCTTCGGGGAAAAAAGTAAAAATATTCTTCCCGAGCAGCGTGTACTGGTCGTTCACGTACGGGTTATTCTCCGTTTTAACAATCATATCCACGCACGTTCCGTCATTTTTCAAAAACAGCAGCGTGTCGCAGGTCATATTCAATAAGCGGGCAGAATGCTTTTCATCGTGTAAAACACCTTTTGTTTCCATGTGGGTTTCTTATTAAACTTCGTGAAACCAAAGGTAGCGAATAAATCCAAACAAGTTAATCTTAATCCTCGCGAGTGACTTCGATTTAACAAATAACAACACTCCTCCATCCTTCCTCTCTCTTCCCTTCATCCCTCCTTCATATTGTTGGCTTCTCCTTCCTTTATCCTCGTCTTATTCTTATCTTGTTCTATTAGGAAAGAGAAATAAAAGAGCAAGGTAAGAGTGAGGTAAGAGTGAGGTAAGAGTGAAAAAAGACTCAGGTAAGAGTGAAAAAAGAGCAAGCACCAGCGAAGTAAGGGCGAAGTAAGTAACAAATACTAATTGAAAAGGGGAGAAACAAATTGAAAATATAGTTAACAGCACCTTCAATTAGTTAATACGGGATATATCCTGAATATCGGGTATTACCAAATATCGCGACAGTGAAACGCGACTCATGCTCTTTTCGCTTTTTCCCAAGCGGCGTTTCCCTTGAAGTTTCTCAGGTAAATCATTCCTTTGAACACGTTGAGGTTCATGAACAAGAAAT
>JBBACU010000324.1:0-3175 GCA_041656815.1 Proteiniphilum sp. | reverse complement strand
CCCCGCTGGGTTTCATCTTGGGCGACGAAGGGAGTGGTGCCGCCTTGGGGAAACAGCTGGTGAGCGATGCCCTGAAGAACCGGCTCACGGAAGGACTGAAAGAGGCACTGTTGGAAGAGTATGGCCTCACTCCAACCCTCGTGATCGATAAGGTGTACCGGCAACCTTTTCCCAGCCGTTTTTTAGCAAGTTTATCGCCCTTCCTGCTCAAGCACATCGACGATCCATCTATTCATCGCATCGTGCACCAAGGGTTCTCCGATTTCTTCGAACGAAACGTTATGCAGTACCATTACAAAAAAATGAGCGTTCATTTCGTGGGATCAATCGCCTGGCATTATGCCGCGATCTTGAAAGAAGTAGCTGCCGAGAGAGGGATTCAAGTGGGAAAGATCGCTCAATCACCCATCGAGGGCTTGATCGAGTATCACGTATCATTATTGACATATTAGTCACATTAATCACATTGGCACATTAATCACATTGGCACATTAATCACATTAGCAATCATGTCATTTATCAAAATAACAGAGCAATCGTCACGCTACGATGATTTGGATAAGAAACCGGTCCTCGACATCCTCGCCGAGATCAATCAGGAGGACCAGAAAGTAGCGATTGCCGTGCGGCAAACCATTCCCCATATCGAAAAATTGGTAACAGGCGTCGTGGAACGAATGCGTCGAGGAGGGCGGCTCTTCTATATTGGAGCGGGCACCAGTGGCAGGTTGGGCGTCCTTGACGCTTCTGAGATCCCCCCCACGTTCGGTATGCCCGACACCTATGTCATCGGCCTGATTGCCGGGGGTGACGTTGCCTTGCGAAACCCGGTAGAGGCAGCGGAGGACAACCCGGAGAGGGGCTGGGAAGAGCTGATGGAGCACCGGATCAATCAAAACGATGTATTGGTGGGTATTGCCGCCTCAGGGACCACCCCTTACGTGATTGGGGCATTGCGGCACGCGCGGGAAAACGGGGTGCTCACGGCAGCCATCAGCTGCAATCCCAACTCACCCGTGGCAGCGGAGGCGGAAATAAAAATCGAGCCGGTTGTCGGTCCGGAATATGTCACGGGCAGTACCCGCATGAAAGCAGGTACAGCTCAAAAGATGGTCCTCAACATGATCACGACATCCACCATGATCAAACTGGGAAGAGTAAAAGGCAACCGCATGGTCAATATGCAGCTCACCAACCAAAAATTAGTCGACAGGGGCACCCGCATGATCATGGAAGAACTGGACTTATCTTACGAGCAAGCAAAGAACTTATTACTGCTCAACGGTTCGGTCAAGAACGCAATCGACAGTTACAATGCACCCTTTGGAAAACCGAATTGATCTTCACAACGAAGCCTTATTCATCCCTCAATCAGGGTGGAGAGCTTACCGGAGACGCTTGTTTTCTTAAAGGGGCAAAAGAAAATATACGTATCTTTGTTTTTATAAAAGCAACTATTCTGTTAAGCCAGATGAGCAGAGCCAAGCTTGCTTGGGCTATGCCATGGCGAAGAATAGTCTAATGCAAATGAACTATTCTGTTAAGCCAGATGAGCAGAGCCAAGCTTGCTTGAGCTATACCATGGCGAAGAATAGTCTAATCTTAATGAACAGTTAATGCAACTACAAACAGCGATAAATCATTTATTCTCGATACAACAGAAAGAATGGGAGCAACTGGCAACAGGCATCCATCAGCTCGGCAACACGAGAGTAAAAACACTGTCTTGGGAAGACCATTTTTTTGTAAACGTGCAGTTTAATCCGGCAAGAAGGGTGTCAACAACCGCAAGAACTGATCCCGCAAGCCTCCAAGCCGCTTCTTGCTTCCTCTGCGAGCCCAATCGGCCCCCTCAACAAAAGGGAATTCCTTTTCTGAATAAATACATCATCCTCTGCAATCCATTCCCCATTCTTGAAAACCACCTTACCATCCCATTGCACACGCACGTGCCACAGCGGATACGAAAAAAAATCACGGATATGCTCACGCTGGCCGAACAATTGCCCGATTACGCGGTTTTTTATAACGGTCCAAAAAGCGGTGCCTCGGCGCCTCATCACTTTCACTTGCAAGCCGGGCTGAAAAACCCCGTCTTGGTGCAAGGAGACAACGAACTTCGTTCGTGCCTGATGATTGAAAGCGAAAACAAACAAGAGGCCGAAGATCTATTTGGCGATGTATTCCATTATCTGCGCAAACGTCAACCGGACGAGGAAGAGCCCATGATGAACGTGATCGCCTTCATGGAAGGGGGCCGGTATCACGTGCATGTGTTCCCGCGCAAGGCCCACCGCCCTTCTTGCTATTACGAGGAGGCCAACAGGAAGATGTTGGTGAGCCCCGGGGCGGTGGACATGGCGGGCTGCATCATCACTGTTAGGGAAGAGGATTTTAACAGGATAGAGAAACAACACGTGGAAGAGATTTACGCGCAGGTATCGTTGCCCGTATGATGAAGGTCGCGGGCCATCGACATACCCGCTTGCTTGAGCTACTAAATTTCCTTATCTTTGCATAAGATAGGATGCGCCTCAGCATACCTCGAGCAAGCTTGGCTCTGCCCTTGGCTTTCACTATCTTTGTTTTGCATGGCAGTGTGCCGTACCCGGCTTGTCCCGGGATTATTGTACTATTAAAAGTGGATAAGTATGCATATAGAACGATTGACCCGTGTGGACGATAGCACGGTTCACGCCTTCAAAAAACTAATGCCGCAGCTGACCGGAAAAGAGGAGCACCCTTCTCTTGAAGAGTTAGAAAAAGTAATCCAATCGAAAGACACCTTTCTCTTTTTCGCGACCGATGAAGGAAGCGTGATGGGGACCCTTACCCTGGTATTTTATCGAATCCCTTCCGGCCTAAAAGCGTGGATCGAAGACGTGATCGTGGACGAGGAAGCGCGCGGCAAAGGAGTGGCTACTGCCCTAATATGGCACGCGTTGCATATCGCGCGGGATGAAGGAGCTTTGAAAGTAGATCTAACTTCCCTCCCGCGACGGGTGGCCGCAAACCGCCTCTACCTGAAAATGGGCTTCGAAAAGAGGGAATCCAACATGTACCGGTACTACCTTACCGACACTAAGTGAGTAAAGGCCTGCTTCCACAAGAAACAGGCCTCAAAATCATCGAGCAAAGAGGTAAAGATTCAACATTTTCGTTAAGCAATACGAAC
>JBBACU010000323.1:0-3178 GCA_041656815.1 Proteiniphilum sp. | reverse complement strand
AGGATATTCCCATTTCGGGAAATACTCCTTCATTGAGATGCTCCTGCAAATCGCTGTTGAGGTCATTCCTCTTTTTTAGCCTCTTCGTTGACCGATTCAACCGCCAACTCGGTAAGGCCCACGTCGGTCTCTTTCTCCTCTTGAAGAATCCCTTCAAGGATCTCCGCGCCTTCATCAAACCCGAGGGTCCTTGCCAGTTCAGCCAAGCTGCCGTACGAAGCGATCTCGTAGTGTTCCACCTTCTGGTTGGCGATGATGATGGCCGCGTCGCGTACCATGGTGTCATCATCGGTATCTTCCACGATACCTTCCCCGTCCTTCAGGATACCCAAGATGCCTTCGCATTTCTTTTTGGAGGGTTTGTTGCCCGTCAATTCGAACACCCGCTCGAGCCCTTTTATTTGCTCTTGTGTGTCCGTGTGATGCTGGGATATACTATCTTTCAGCGCCTTGGAAGTCGCTGCCGATTCCATTTTTTTTAACCCTTTCAGGATCTCGTGTTCGGCAAAATAGATATCCTTCAATTCTTCGAGGAAGAACTCTTTTAGCTTCCCTTCACTTTTTTCGTGAAAACGAGCACCTTGTTGTTTTTTTGTCTTACTTTTGCCATTCGATTGGCCTTTCTTTGTAGATTGGTTTTTCGAGTCCATAATTTTGATAATTTTTGGATTTCTGACCGGAGAGCGGGGTGAAGCCGCTCCCCGGTCTTTTTTACTCATTGAATTTGGTAATTTGAATCAAAAGAGACTTAACCGTTCCTCGGCCTGTTATCCGAGTCTTTTTTGTTGCCTCTCCCGGTACGATTTTCCTGATCGCTGTTGCTGCCCTTGGATTTATTGGCAGACTGTTTTTCATTTACTGAACGGGTCGTTTTATGGCCCTTGTCGTCATTTTTTTTCGAGTCCATAATTACTTCTTTTTTATACCTGAAAACGAATCAGCTACAAGTTATAAAACCCCTCAAACATTCATTTGTTCTATGAAGTATTGATAGTTACAATAAATTAACGGGGATTCCGCGGGTACGTGCCTCCTTGATCGGGGAAAAATTCCTCAATCCGGCCAGAATCCCGTGATAGAACGTTCTTGCAGGCGCGGTTTCGCTATCTTTGTAATGGATTCATTGAAAATAGAATTACGCGCATTGATTTTTAATCCAACCAAAACCTTAACTATGTTTTTATTTTTTTTCGTAGTGATTACGGGGGACTTAAAAACATAGTTTTTTTATTTTTACACGTTTCATGAGTTAACAAAAAATATCCACTACTTTTGCACTAAATAAAATAAAGATGGGATACGAGATAGAACGTAAATTTCTGGTAAGTGGCGACTTCAAGTCGGACGCGTTCAGGAGTTACCCGGTTCGACAGGGCTACTTGTCCCTCACGGGTGTTAGCGTCGTGCGGGTTCGTGTTAAAGGAGAACAGGCTTTTATCACGGTGAAGAGTGCTTTGGTAGAAGGAAAAATAACACGGCACGAGTGGGAATACGAGATTCCCGTTGAAGACGCGCTGGAGATGCTCGCGCTCTGCGGGGAGGGGGTGATTGATAAAACCCGCTACCTCGTGAAGGTGGGAAAACACCTGTTTGAAGTGGACGAGTTTCACGAGGGAAACGAGGGATTGCTTATAGCGGAGGTGGAGCTGGAAAGGGAGGACGAGCTCTTTGAAAAACCAAGCTGGCTGGGGGAGGAAGTCACCGGCAACGTGCGGTACTACAACTCCTTCCTATCCATACACCCCTATAAAGAGTGGGCGGGTACATGACCCGCCTTTTTACTCTATCACTGTTACCCAGCCATGGGTGTCCGGTTCGTCGCCGTATTGAATGGCGCGGAGCTTATTGTAGAGCTTTTCGCTGATTGGCCCCGCCTTGCCTTCTTTCGCGAACTCGTAGGTGCGGTTCTCGCCCAGGTCGTCGATCCGGGAGATGGGGCTAATCACGGCCGCCGTACCGCACGCGCCGGCCTCTTCGAAGGTGGCTAACTCCTCTTCCGGTATTTGCCTGCGTTCTACCTTGAGTCCCATGTCTTCAGCCAACTGCATCAAGCTTTTATTGGTTATGGAAGGGAGGATCGACTCCGACTTAGGGGTGATGTAGGTGTTGTCTTTGATACCGAAAAAATTGGCCGGGCCGCATTCGTCGATGTACTTTTTCTCCCGCGCATCGAGGTAGAGCACGGCAGAATACCCCATCTCGTGTGCTATTTGTCCCGACTTGAGGCTGGCCGCGTAATTGCCCCCCACCTTGTAGGTTCCCGTGCCCAGCGGGGCGGCCCGGTCGTAGTCCCGCAAGATAACCATCGGGGTAGGCTTGAATCCTTCTTTGAAGTAAGGCCCTACCGGGGTCACGAAGATCAGGAAGGTATATTCGGTGGCCGGCTTCACGCCCACCTGCGCGCTGGTACCAATCATTAACGGGCGGATATAAAGCGAAGCACCGCTGTCATGGGGAGGAACGAAACGGGCATTTTTCTTCACGGCAAGGAGCACCATCTCCTCGAAGAGTTCGACCGGCAGCTCAGCCATCAGGATCCCTTGGCAAGAGGATTGCAAGCGCAACGCGTTCTCCCGCATCCGGAAAACACGTATTTTGCCATCCTTCCCCCTGAACGCTTTCAGCCCCTCGAAGACCTCTTGCCCGTAATGCAAGCAGGTGGCGGCCATGTGCAGGTTCAGGTGCTCGGAAGTCTCCAGCTCGGGAGCGCTCCACTTCCCGTCGCGGTAGTAACTACGCACGTTGTAGTCGGTTTTCATGTAGCCAAACGATATATTCGACCAGTCGATTGCATCCATACTATGTAATAACGATTTGTTAAACTTCTAATCTGTCTTCAATTATCGGTAAACGAAGTGCACTTTATTTCACCGGCATCAAGTACATCTAAAGGCAAAATTACGATTTTATTTCTGAAAGTGAATAATAAAATGAGTAATTTCGTCCTTTAGAAATGATCGATCAAGTTACTATAGGGCGAATTCAGGACGCGGCACAGATCGTGGAGGTGGTGTCTGATTTTGTCACGCTTCGTCGGAGGGGGGTGAACTACGTGGGCTTGTGCCCGTTTCATGAAGACCGGAACCCCTCGTTCTACGTGTCGCCCGCGAAAAATATCTGCAAGTGCTTCTCCTGCGGGGAGGGGGGGACGCCCATCCACTTCATGATGAAGCACGAG
>JBBACU010000322.1:0-3191 GCA_041656815.1 Proteiniphilum sp. | reverse complement strand
TAATGAACAACTACAAAGTTATTTACGCCAAAAAACACGGCTTTATCCAATAATAAACTGCAATGTAAATTATGTCAACAAATACGGTCGTGACCGACATTAAACAGGTAACTATCCGCTTCTCGGGAGATTCCGGTGATGGGATGCAATTGTCGGGGACGTTGTTCTCGACACTATCCGCCATCTTCGGAAATGAAATATCCACGTACCCCGATTTTCCTGCCGAGATACGTGCCCCGCAAGGCTCTGTACATGGTGTTTCGGGATTTCAGGTGCGGATCGGCGCGAAACATGTCTACAACTCGGGGGATAAGGCCGACGTGCTGGTGGCCATGAACCCCGCGGCACTCAAGGTGAACGCGCAATTCCTAAAAAAAGGGTCTATCGTGATCTACGATAACGACTCGTTCCATAAAAGAGACCTCACCAAAGCCCACTTCCAAACACTCGAACCATTCAAAGAGTTGGAATTGGAGCACGTGCAACCCATCGGGGTGGATATCACGTCGCTCACCAAAGCGTCCCTGGAGGGGTCTGAACTGGAGAATAAAGATATACTTCGAAGCAAGAACATGTTCGCGCTGGGAATCGTGTGCTGGCTCTTTAACCGTCCGCTGGAGATAGCCGACAAGCTCTTGGAACAGAAGTTTGCTAAAAACAAAAAAGTAGTGAGTGCCAATATAAAAGCGCTCACCGACGGGTACAACTACGGCAACAATACCCACCTTACCGCGTCTACCTACCGCGTGGAGCCGGTAACCGCCCAGAAAGGGTTCTATACCGACGTGAACGGGAATACCGCCACCGCCTACGGGCTTATCGCGGCTGCCGAAAAAGCGGGCGTGGAGCTTTTCTTGGGTTCCTACCCTATCACCCCGGCCACCGATATCCTGCAGGAGCTCTCCAACAGGAAAGATTTCGGGGTGAAAGCGCTCCAGATGGAGGACGAGATCGCGGGAATCACTTCGGCAATAGGGGCAAGCTTCGCGGGATGCCTCGCGGCGACCTCTACTTCCGGCCCCGGCTTATCGCTCAAGAGCGAAGCGATAGGACTGGCAGTGATGACGGAGCTTCCCTTGGTGGTGATCGACGTGCAACGCAGCGGCCCCTCCACCGGCATGCCCACCAAGAGCGAACAGACCGACCTGAACCAGGCGCTCTATGGCCGCAACGGAGAGAGTCCCCTGGTGGTCATCGCGGCAACTTCCCCCACCGATTGCTTCGACAGCGCCTTCGAAGCCTCACGGATCGCGCTGGAGTACATGACGCCGGTCATCCTGCTCACCGATGGATATATTGCCAACGGTTCGGCGGCATGGCGAATTCCCGACATGGACGTCTATCCCGATATCATGCCGCCCTACGTGCAAAAGCAGTACAGTGGCGGCGCCGAAGAGTGGAAACCATTCTTGCGTGACCCCGATACGCTTGCGAGGTACTGGGGCATACCCGGGACACCCGAATATCAACACCGGGTAGGAGGGCTGGAAAAAGACCAGCTCACCGGCGTGATCTCGAGCAACCCCGACAACCACCAGCGAATGGTGAATATCCGGAAAGAGAAGGTGGAGCGAATCGCGCGGCACATTCCCGAACAAGAAGTGCTGGGCGATAAAGATGCAGACACCCTTATCGTGGGATGGGGGGGCACCTATGGACACCTGCTGGAGGCGATGCTCCGGATCCGGGATAACGGCCTGAAGGTGGCGCTCGCGCACTTCAAATACATCAACCCGTTGCCCAGAAACACCCGCAAGATACTGGGCAAGTACAAGAAAGTAGTCGTGGCGGAACAAAGCAATGGCCAGTTTGCCAACTACCTGAGCGGCACACTCCAAGACGTGTGCCACCTGCGTAAATACAATAAAGTAGAAGGACAACCCTTCAAAGTGAGTGAACTGGTGAAGGAATTCACGAAAATAATAGAGGAGTAAAAGACATGGACGTTACAGAAATAAAATATCAAAAATACCTGCCCAAAGATTATAAAAGCGCCAACCCGATACGTTGGTGCCCGGGGTGTGGCGACTTTGCCGTCCTCGCGTGCCTTCAAAAGGCCATGGCAGAACTAAATATCGAACCGCACGATGCCGCCGTGATCTCCGGGATCGGCTGCTCGTCGCGCCTGCCCTACTACATGAACACGTATGGCTTCCATAGCATTCACGGGAGGGCGGCAGCCATTGCCACCGGCGTGAAAGTGGCCAACCCAGGCCTGAGCGTGTGGGTGGCTACCGGCGACGGCGACTCGTTGGCAATCGGAGGAAATCACTTCATCCATACCATCCGCAGGAACGTGGATATCAACATACTTCTTTTCAATAATAAGATATACGGGCTAACCAAAGGCCAATATTCCCCTACCTCCGCGAAAGGCTTTGTCTCCAAATCATCGCCTTACGGGACGGTGGAAGAGCCGTTTCGCCCCGCGGAACTCACCTTCGGGGCAAGGGGTACCTTCTTTGCCCGCGCGCTCGACGTGGATATGAAGAACCAGACGGAAGCGATGGTGGAGGCAGCGAACCACAAAGGCACCTCGGTAGTAGAGATCCTACAAAATTGTGTTATCTTCAACAACGGCATCCACAATAACATCAGTGACCGTACCTGGAAAGCCGACAACACCCTACTGCTGAAGCATGGCGAAAAGATGATCTTCGGGAAAGACGAGGACAGAGGAATCGTGCTGGACGGGTGGTCCCTGAAAGCGGTGACCATCGGCGAAGACGGATACACGCTCGATGACGTGCTGGTACACGATGCTACCACGAAAGACAACACCCTGCACATGAAGCTGGCACTCATGGATGTGGAAGACGGGATGCCCGTGGCACTGGGAGTGATCCGGAAAGTGGAGGCACCCACGTACGACAAAGAAACCGTGCAACAGATTCAAGAAGTACAGCAAAAAACACCTAAGAGATCGCTCACCGAGTTCCTGCTTAACTCGTCTAACGTGTGGGAAGTTAAATGATTCGATGATGTGATGATTTGATGATTCGATGATGTGATGATTCGATGATTCGATGATGTGATGATTCGATGATGTGATGATTCGATGATGTGATGATTCGATGATGTGATGATTTGATGATGTGATGATTCGATGATGTGATGATTCGATGATGTGATGATTCGATGATGTGATGATTCGATGATGTGATGATTCGATGATGTGATGATTCGATGAT
>JBBACU010000321.1:0-3195 GCA_041656815.1 Proteiniphilum sp. | reverse complement strand
GTATGGACGACACGTACAAAACGGTAGCGGGGCCGGCGGAGGGATACATCAACGAGAGGAAAAGCAAGTTTATCTCCTTTATTTACCCCGTGCAAGATGCCGACGGGGTGAAGGCAATCGTGGATGAACTGCGCGACAAGTACCACGATGCCCGGCACGTCTGTTGGGCTTACATGCTGGGGTGGGAGCGAGAGGAGTTCAGGTCGAACGACGACGGCGAACCCTCTGGAACGGCAGGGCGCCCCATCTTGGGACAGATCAACTCGTCGGAGCTGACCGACGTGCTGATTGCCGTGGTGCGTTACTTCGGGGGCACGCTCCTGGGGACCGGCGGACTGAGCAAGGCATACAAGGAGGCGGCGGCCGACGCGATAGCCAACGCGGAGGTGGTGGTGCGAACCGTCGATGATTTCATCGATATTCATTTTGAATACCCCTTGTTGAATGAAGTGATGCGTGTGTTAAAACAATTCGACTCGGTACAGTGGACGCAAGACTTTACCGAAACCTGCCGCATGCGCCTGCAAGCACGCCGCTCGCTTGCTCCAAGGCTCGAAGAAAGGTTGGCCGCCATCCACGGCGTGGAGGTTAAGCTTGCCTAAAAACACCTTAATAAATAAGGAATTTCTTAAAAAAGTGTTGTTCCTTGTCGGAAATTACTACTTTTGCACCCAAAATGCCTGCTGTTTCGCGCGAATAAAACGCCGCGGCGCCTGTCCGCTTTGATTTTAACGCGTACCGCGACAGCGAGGGCAACACACCATATAGAATAAAAGAAAGAGCATCCGAATGGAAAAAAACCTGGTTATCGTCGAGTCGCCCGCGAAGGCAAAGACCATTGAAAAATTTCTCGGGAAGGATTTTCATGTCATGTCCAGCTACGGGCATATTCGAGACCTGAAGAAAAAAGATTTTAGCATTGATATTGAAAATGGCTTCACGCCGATCTACGAGGTCCCCGCGGATAAGAAGAAGGTGGTTACCGAGCTAAAGGCGGCGGCCAAGAAAGCCGACACCGTTTGGCTCGCTTCGGATGAGGACCGGGAGGGAGAAGCCATCTCGTGGCACCTGTTCGACACCTTAGAGCTAAAACCGGATAACACCAAGCGAATCGTGTTTCACGAGATCACCAAGGATGCTATCCAGGCTGCCGTTAAAAACCCTCGTTCGATCGATCAAAACTTGGTGGACGCGCAGCAGGCGCGCCGGGTACTGGACCGCATCGTGGGGTTCGAGCTCTCGCCCGTATTGTGGCGCAAGATTAAACCGGCCCTATCGGCGGGGCGCGTGCAGTCGGTCGCCGTACGGCTTATCGTGGAGCGGGAACGGGAAATCCAACAGTTCCAAACGGAGGCGGCCTATCGCATCGTGGCTATCTTTACCAAAGAGGAAGAGGGACAGCGGTACGAGATCAAGGCAGAATATAACAAGCGGTTGAAAACCAAGGAAGAGGCGTTGGCTCTCCTGGAGAAATTAAAGACATCGACGTTCACCATCGACGAGGTCATCACCAAGCCGGCAAAGAAATCGCCTGCCGCCCCGTTTACCACCTCCACCTTGCAGCAGGAAGCATCCCGCAAGCTGGGCTTCTCGGTGGGGCAAACCATGATGGTGGCGCAACGGCTCTACGAGTCGGGGAAGATCACCTACATGCGTACTGACTCGGTGAACCTGTCGGGATTGGCCATCGGCACCGCCAAAAGCGAGATCGTGGAGCAATACGGCGAAAAATACCACAAGGTACGCCAATACGCCACCAAATCGAAAGGCGCCCAAGAAGCACACGAGGCGATCCGGCCCACGTACATGAGCGAGCACGAGGTATCGGGCACCGCGCAAGAGAAGCGGCTCTACGAGTTAATATGGAAGCGTACCATCGCCTCGCAAATGGCCGACGCCGAGCTGGAGCGTACCACCGCCAACATTGGCATCTCCAATGGCGAGGGGCGGTTCGTGGCAAACGGCGAAGTGATCAAGTTCGACGGGTTCCTGAGGGTTTACCTGGAGGGGACCGACGACGAGAACGGGGAAAAGGAAGAAGGGATGCTGCCGCCCATGAAAAAGGGCGAGACGCTGGCCATGCAAGAGACCACCGCCACCGAACGGTTCACCCAACGCCCGCCAAGGTATACCGAAGCGGCGCTGGTACGCAAGATGGAAGAACTGGGCATCGGCCGCCCCTCCACCTACGCGCCCACCATTTCTACCATCATCAACCGCGAGTACGTGGAGAAAGGCAACGTGGAAGGAGTGGAACGCGTATATAACGTGTTAACCCTTAAGAAAGGATCGATCAAGGATGCCGATAAAAAGGAAATGGCCGGTGCCGATAAAAACAAGCTGATACCGACCGATATCGGTATCGTGGTGAATGACTTCCTGGTGGAGTACTTCCCGTCGGTTATCGATTATAACTTTACCGCGCGGGTGGAGAAGAACTTCGATAAGATCGCGGAAGGAAAAGCGCAATGGAACAAATCGATCGCTGAATTTTACAACATGTTCCACCCCCGGGTGGAGGAGATCTCGCAGATGCGCACCGAACACAAGGCGGGTGAACGGGTGCTGGGTGTCGACCCCAAGACGGGACGCCAGGTGTCGGTGAAGATTGGGCGCTACGGTGCCATGGCCCAGATAGGCACCCAAGAAGAGGAAGAGAAGCCGCTCTTCGCGTCGCTGCAGAAATCACAATCGATCGAAACCATTACCCTCGAGGAGACACTGAAACTGTTCGAGTTGCCAAGGACCGTGGGCGAGTTCAGGGAGAAAGTGGTGGTGATTGGCGTGGGGCGCTTCGGCCCTTACATCCGTCACGACGGCAAGTTCGTGTCTCTCCCGAAAGGCGCGGACCCCTTGGAAATAGAACTGGAAGAGGCCATCGAGTTAATCGAGGCGAAAGAGCAAAAGGATAGGGAGAAGATTATACAACTGTTCGAGGAGGAACCGGAACTGCAAGTGCTTAACGGTCGCTATGGCCCCTACATCGCTTACAAAAAGGCGAATTACAAGATCCCGAAGACGGTGGACCCGAAAGAGCTCACGCTGGAGGAGTGCATGAAAATCATCGAGGATTCCGATAAAGAGAAACCGGCTAAAAAAACCACCGCCAAGAAGACGGCCGCTAAAAAGACAACCGCTAAAAAGGTGCCTGCTAAAAAGACGGCCGCGAAAGGAAGCGCGAAGAAAACATAGTTC
>JBBACU010000320.1:0-3197 GCA_041656815.1 Proteiniphilum sp. | reverse complement strand
CAGGAAAGGGATATCATCCGGGTTAATCGAGACCTCATCACCCATGCTTACTTTCAATCCCGGTGCCGGACAAATCGACGCGGTGACTTCTGCTTCAGAAAAGTACTACGCTGATCGCGGATTGACCAACACGGTGATCAATGGACGGCAAATTGACGTTACCCATTTGCACGTGCGCGAGTGGCTGGATTGCATCCGAGAAAATAAAACTACCAGCGCGAACATAGAGGTCGCCTACGAAGAGGGGATTGCCTGCTTAATGGCGCACCGTTCATATCTTGAAAAACGTCAAATGTTTTGGGACGCAGAAAACAGAAAAATCGTTTAAAATCAAAGAGTAATACAATAAAAAACGTTTGAAAAATATAACAATATGACAACAAGAAGACAATTTATTAAAAATGTAGCCATAGGAACTGCCGCGGTTTCCGCGAGTAAAGTAGGCGGTGTTTTACCCAGCTTCAGCGCGTCGAGTTACCGAAACATCGTGGGTGCTAATGATCGCATCCGCATCGCGGGTATTGGCGTAAATGCTAGAGGTAACGCGTTGGCTAGAGGATTCGCCAACGAAAAAGAGCGGGGTTGCGTCGTGACCGATATTTGTGACGTAGACTCGAGAGCGATAGAAAAGGGAATTAAAACGGTTCAAGATGCAGCCGGCAACAAGCCAAGAGGGCATGAGGATATTCGAAAGATGCTGGAATCGAACGATTTCGATGCTGTTTTTATAGCTACTCCTGACCATTGGCACGCTCCGGGCGCATTGATGGCCATGAAAGCAGGAAAGCATGTTTACCTGGAAAAGCCAACCAGCCATAGCCCCGAGGAGAATGAAATTTTGATCGCTGCTGAAAAAAAGTACCGGAAGGTAGTCCAAGTCGGCAACCAACGCCGTTCATGGCCAAACGTGGCACATGCCATGAAGGAGATCCACGATGGCGTGATTGGTGAAGTTCATTACGGGAAAAGCTGGTATTACAACAAACGCCCTTCCATGGGAACCGGAAATGTTATTTCTCCCCCCGATTGGCTGAACTGGGAACTTTGGCAAGGGCCTGCCCCTCGCGTCGACTATAAAGACAATATTGTTCATTACGACTGGCACTGGGTGTGGCATTGGGGAACCGGTGAAGCACTGAATAACGGCATGCACTTTGTGGATCTTCTTCGCTGGGGTATGAAGCTCGATTACCCAGTATCGGTTGATTCCATCGGTGGCAGGTACCACTATCAGGACGACTGGGAAACACCCGACACCCAACTGGTCAACTTCAAGTTTGCCAACGGCAAAGTGATGACCTGGGAAAGCCAAAGCTGCGTTCGTTCAAGTATATCAGGACATGGCAGTGGAGTAACTTTCTACGGGGATAAAGGTAGCCTCACGATAGGAGGCGGTAATGAATACAGGGTGTTTGACCTGGA
This sequence comes from Proteiniphilum sp., assembly GCA_041656815.1. Classification (GTDB taxonomy): domain Bacteria; phylum Bacteroidota; class Bacteroidia; order Bacteroidales; family Dysgonomonadaceae; genus Proteiniphilum. The sequence goes on along the minus strand of JBBACU010000320.1, from coordinate 1,775 downwards.
TAATAAACTGGTTAAACACGTGGATAGCAAGATGGTATTCGAAGAAGGGAACCTGGTGAATCCCACGCAAAGCCTTGATGCATACCACTTCCAAAACTTTTTCGACGCCATTCGTAAAGGAGAAAAATTAAACTCTCCCCTCACCGAAGCATGCATGAGTACACAATTGGTACAGCTATCTAATATTTCACACCGGGTAGGAAGATCGTTAAATATCGATCAAAGAAAAGGTACTATCGTGAAAGATAGAGAAGCGAACAAACTGTGGAAAAGAGATTATGCAAAGGGTTGGGAAATGAAAGTATAACATATATCCTGCTCTATGAATAAAGAGGCTATCACGCGAGATAAATCCCGGGTGCGTTCCATTGACGCGCTCCGGGGTTTTGATATGTTTTGGATTATGGGAATTGGCAGCGTGATAGTTCGTATGGCTGCCATTGAAAACACACCATTTTGGAGCGGGTTCGCCGCTCAGTTCGAACACCCGTACTGGAATGGTTTCACGCTATGGGATATGATTTTCCCCCTGTTTATGTTCCTGTCGGGCATGTCATCCCCTTTCTCTATCGACAAACAACTGGAAAGCGGAAGAACTCGCAAGCAAATATTGTGGAAGGTCGTAAAGCGGGGCCTCATACTCATATTACTGGGCATCATCTACAACACGAAAGGAATTGAGTTACGGCCTCTCGCGGAATACCGGTACGCGAGTGTACTGGGTAAAATTGGTGCAAGCTATATTTTCGCGAACATCATCTATTTATACGCTAAACCCAATGCCAGAATTGTATGGTATGGGGCGTTGCTTATCGGGTATTGGCTGTTATTGAAATTCACCGCGGCTCCCGGATTCCCGGCGGGTGACCTCACGGAAGCGGGTAACTTTGCCTCCTACTTCGATCGGATCGTGTTACCGGGAGTATTGTCACGAGAAATTCACGATACCGTGGGTTTACTCTGTACCATCACGGGAGTATCCACCACCCTACTGGGAGTGCTCGCGGGAAGTTTTTTAAAGAAACACCCGATGGCCCCGATCAAAAAGACGCTGTGGTTTTGTATTGCCGGCGTGGGACTAATTTTGCTGGGACTCCTTTGGAATCTTGATTTCCCGATCAATAAAAACTTGTGGTCGAGCTCCTATACAGTACTTACAGGCGGTATTAGCCTATTGTTGTTCGCTCTTTTTTACTACATCATCGACATCAAGGGGTATTATAAATGGTCCTTCTTCTTTCGAGTAATTGGCATGAACTCGATATTTATCTACTTATCGCCAATCTTCATTAACTACTCCTATATTGCCAGGGCAGGCCTTCGATGGGTGGGGCAGTTAGCCGGCCCGTACGAAGCCCCGGTAATGGGACTTTGTACCGTATTCGTGTCGTGGCTGGTATTGTACTTCATGTACAAGAAAAAGATTTTTATTAAAGTATAACCGTTGAAAACCTCCATCTCTTATATCGTATTGCTCGTTTGCCTGTTTATTGTAGAACATGCAATTAGTCAATCGTACTATCACGAATATAGGAGGAAAAGCAACGCCTGGAGTAACCTATCCTCCTGTTTTAAACCTCCGGAACATCTAAAAGATCAACTGGGTGATTACCGATCCCCACTTACGTTTTACGATGGACAAACCGTGAAAACGAAGGAAGATTGGACAAAACGTCGTGATGAAATTCGCTCACGGTGGATGAATATGATGGGCGAATGGCCTTCGATACTAGAAGAGCAGGAGTTTGATATTGTTGATGAAGAGAAGATAGAAT
>JBBACU010000319.1:0-3197 GCA_041656815.1 Proteiniphilum sp. | reverse complement strand
CTCGAATTTTTGCGGCTTGGAGAGCGCGTCGAGGGCCGCCGACTGGTTGAGCGCGCTCACGTTGTAGGGAGGTTTGGTTTTGCTCATCAGCCCGATAATCTCCTCGTTCGCGTAAGCGACGCCTACCCGCGCGCCGGCCAATGCCCATGCCTTGCTAAATGTTTGGGTCACGATGAGGTTGGGATACTCATGCACCTCGCTCACGAAACCGGGATCAGTGCAAAAGTCGATATACGCTTCGTCTACCACCACGATGCCCTGGAACTCGTTCAGGAGCCGCTCCACATTCTTAAGCCTGTTCCCGGTGGGGTTATTGGGGGAACAGACGAAGACGCACTTGGCGGGGTGGGAGAGGATCTCGTCGATATCCAGTTCGAACTCGCTCGTGAGGGGTACTTCTATCACCTCCACGTTGTTGATGTGAGCCGACACCTCGTACATGCCGTAGGTAGGGGGGCAGATGATAACCCGGTCCCGCGAGGGTTCGCAAAATACGCGATAAATCAAGTCAATCACCTCGTCGCTCCCGTTCCCGATGAGTATATGTTGGGTGGGGATTCTGTTTCGTTCCGACAGGGCTTTTTTTAACGCTCGTTGCCGCGGGTCGGGGTACCGGTTTTTTTTCCCGTAGGGGTTCTCGTTCGCGTCCAGAAAAATGCCCTCATCGCCGGTGAACTCGTCGCGCGCGCTGGAATAGGGCTTCAGTGCCAATATATTGGGTCGCACGAGCGACCCGAGATCAAAATCCTTCATTCTCCTCCTCTCTCCCCGTGGGGATCTCGTCATCCAAAGCCGGGTTATCGTCGTCGATTGTCCCTGTAGGCAGGTCGCCCGCTTCGGTATAAACGTCATCGGTAACCTCTTTGTCGGTGTCGGCTGTTAGACCACCTTCGGCCGGCGGAGGGGTGGGTGTGTTCGCGTGGGGCCCCTTGTGAGCAATGGCGGCCAGCCGCAATGTCATCGCGTTTTTATGGGCGTGGAGCTGCTCTGCCTCAGCCATTGTCTCCACGGCGGTTCCAATGCTTGCGACTCCCTCCTCGGTGAGGTGCTGGAAGGTGATTTTTTTCACGAAGCTATCCAGCGATACCCCGCTATAGGCTTTCGCGTGGCCCCCCGTAGGGAGCGTGTGGTTGGTGCCGCTCGCATAGTCGCCCGCGCTCTCGGAACTGTAGTTTCCCAAGAACACCGACCCCGCGTTGAGCACTTCTCTTCCCAACAGGGTAGGGAATTCGGTGGCCAGTACCAAGTGCTCCGGCGCGTAATAGTTGCTGAACGCCATGCACTCTTCGAGGTTATTAAACAAGATGGCCCGGCTATTTTTGAGTGCTTTCTCCGCTACCTCCTGCCTTGGAAGACGGGTTATTTGTAGATCAATCTCCTTGTTCACCTCCTTGATCACTTTTTTGTCGTCGGACAAGAGAAGTACTTGGCTGTCGGGCCCATGCTCGGCTTGCGACAATAGGTCGGCCGCCACGAACGAGGGGTTGCACGCCCGGTCAGCGATCACTAATAGCTCGCTGGGACCTGCCGGCATATCAATGGGTACGCCGTAGTATTGGGCCGACCGCTTGGCGGCCATCACGTACTGGTTGCCCGGCCCGAAGATCTTGTTCACCTTGGGGATACTCTCGGTGCCGAACGTCATTGCCCCGATAGCCTGGATGCCTCCCACGGCAAACACCCGTGTCACGCCCACCAAGTTAGCAGTGTAGAGGATAGCAGGATTCACTTCACCTTGTTGATCGGGGGGAGTGCAGAGGATAATTTCGCTACAGCCTGCCAGCTTGGCAGGGACGCCCAGCATCAGCACCGTGGAGAAGAGGGGGGCGGTTCCTCCCGGTACGTAGATGCCCACCCGCTCGATGGGACGTGCTTCCCTCCAGCAAGTCACCCCGGGTGAGGTCTCCACCTTCTGCACCTCTTCCCGTTGCGAGAGGTGGAAGGCCTCGATGTTTTTGCGCGCCAGCTCAATGGCGAGTTGCAGTCGCTGCGGCACTTGTTCCGCGGTGCGTGTAATCGTTTCCAGGTCCACTTCGAGCGATACCTGATCGGCGAAATCATGCTTTTGGCTGTATTCCAGCACGGCCCTGTCGCCTTTTCGACTAATGTTGTAGAACATCTTCTCTACCGTCTTCATCAGCTTTTGTTGCTTGATCAACGGCCGCTCCGCCAACTTATCCCATTTGGCACGCGAGGGATTGGAAATTGTCTTCATTTTAATTGATTTGTTGATTTACTCATTTGAAGATTTGTGGATTGAATCGTGGAGTTTTCTAACACATCATCACATCACCACATCATCACATCAATTTACAGGATCATCTTCTCGATGGGAACCACCAGGATTCCCTCTGCACCGAGTCGTTTCAACTCGTCGATCACCTCCCAGAAATCATCGTCGTTGATGACCGAGTGGACGCTGCTCCATCCTTTGTCGGCCAAGGGCAGGATGCTGGGAGAGCGCATTCCGGGCAGTAGTTGCACGATGCGGGGGATTATCTCGTCGGGCGCGTTGAGCAGCACGTATTTCTTGCCTTGCCCGTCCTTGTATGCCTTCACACGGAATAACAACTGTTCGAGGAGTTCGGTTTTCCTCGGCGATAGATTTTTGTTGCTGATAATGACTGCCTCGCTTTTGATAATGGCTTCCGCTTCCTTCAGGCCATTCATGATAAGCGTGCTCCCGGTACTCACGATATCGAAGATGCCATCGGCGAGCCCGATACCCGTGGCGATCTCCACGCTTCCACCCAGCTCTTCGATCTTCACGTTGATTCCCTTTTCTTGGAAAAATTTCCCCAGTATCTTGGGGTAACTGGTCGCCACGCGCTTGCCGTTGAAGTACTCGAGGCCCGGGTACTCCTCGTCTTTCGGGATCGCGAGCGAAAGCCGGCAGTTGGCAAAGCCCAGTTTCTCGATCACTCGCACGTCCTTATCTTTTTCCCATACTTCGTTTTCACCGAGAATCCCTATATCGGCCACTCCCTGTTCCACGTACTGGGGGATGTCGTCGTCGCGAAGAAAGAGGATTTCCATGGGGAAGTTGCTCGCGCTGGTTTTCAGTTTGCGGTCGCCGTTAGACACTTTGATGCCGCACTCCTTAAGCAGTTCGATCGATTTCTCGCTCAACCGTCCGCTTTTTTGAATGGCAATTTTAATTTTTTCCATCGTGTTGTACCTTCTGGTTTTTACTAAAA
>JBBACU010000318.1:0-3201 GCA_041656815.1 Proteiniphilum sp. | reverse complement strand
CGAGATATACTTTCACTTCAAACGTACTACGTTCTGTAGGGTTGTTGGCAATTACTTTCCCTTCTAAAATAAAGGGATGGTTGTAATCGATATGTATTCTTGAAACTTCAATCCCGAAACTTTCTAAAATCTAAAAGGGCACCAGTTTCCCATGGGACAGAAATGTGGAATTATTTCCTTTTTTGCTCATTTTCAAAATCAAAGGCAATACGTTTATTCCCGTTGTCATTGTTTGAGATACAGATATACATATTCCTTGTCTTTTCAGGATAAAATTTATAAATATTTACACCGAAATGTAGAGTAATATTTTCTTTCGGATATTTTTCTATTATTTTTCTCACAACGGGATTATAGTCATCTATATCATCCGCAAGTTCAATATTTATTTCAACGTTATCCGATTGAACAAAAGAACAGCCGGTAGCAAACAACACAATTGTCAGGGAACATGGATCTTGGGCTCGCGGTTTCTTATATCTTTATGATCAAACCAATTGTGGGAAGAATAGTACCGGTAGTATTTTCGAGTATTCTGAGCCCTTGTTTCGACGGATCACCGCCGGCATCGGGAATAACAGCCCCCTCTTTGTCGGTGTTGATGTAGATAGGCGGTCTCTCATTCTGAAAGTTGTAAACGTTCTGCACATCCACATACAGGTTCAATAACCACCTGTTGAAGTAAAACTCCTTATCGACACGGAGGTCCAACTGGTGTGAATCTTTAAGCCGTAGGGAATTAAACCGGCTGTAATCAGTATACGCCTGGTTGGTAATATTCCATGCCTCCCGGTTCGTTGACAACTCGTGGTCAATCGGGGAGTAGGGCGCACCTCCTACGTACCGCCAGCGTGCCGCCACGTTCCAGTTCTTTTCGAACCGGTATCCGGCGATCAGGTTTAGCAAGTGGCGGGTGTCCCACGACGAAGGACGATAAACGAACTCTTGGTCTGTAAACTCGCTCCTGAACCAGGTGTATGTCGACGTTAGGTTCAGCCTTTTCCAGTCGATGATTTTGTATAGCACCTCTATCCCATAGGCACGGCCTTTACCGACCGATAGTATCTCTTCATCGCCCACTTGTCCGTAATCGGCTCCTTTACTGGCAATACTCAATCCGTCTTTCACCGAAAGAGGGTATCGGTGATATTGTTTGTAAAAGCTTTCAATGGTAAGGCGCATTTTTTCATGTGAACGATATTCAAAACCTATTACCGCATGGTTGGAGGCAATATACTTAACATTCTCATTGCGGTTCGCGTATTGGCCTTCCGGGTTCTTGTACCCCATTGTCGTGTAAGCGGGTTGGGCAGTATAACGGCCTGTATTTGCACTTATATCCCATTTGTCCGAAAGGGAGTAGGATACCGACAACCTTGGTGACACCTGGTTCAAAGGATTTGCCATATTCCGGTTGAAGTTGTTCCCGGCCATGTTGATACCGAACGATAGTTGCAGCCTTTCGTCGAGATAGTCGTCCGAAACCTGGGCGAAGAGCTGATAACCGAACAGGTTCAGTGTCGTGTTGTAGCGGATATCTGTTATTCTCCCGTCTGTGAATACGTGCCGGTAAGTATCGTTAGTGTAATGTGAATAGCGTACGCCTGCCCCCATTTTGAGTTGCACGGGTAAAGAGCGGAAGTCGCGTTCGAAACGGAGTTTATTTTCCGATTCGTCTGACTGGTAATCAGCTGTTTTTGATTTAGCCTCGTCGTTATCCTCGAATTTATAATTCTTATTTCGCAGCATATTGCGACTGAGCACCCACGTGTCGAGATGATTGTCGCTGAAATGCCTATAAACAGCCCCTACGGTATAATTCCATTGTTCATAAACAGGCAGGTAAGAGAGAAGGTATTTTTGTGTTTCGGTTCCTGTTTGCTGAAGTTCTTTATTGAGTACTAAATTGTCGATTGACCCGATGCCGATAAACGAGACCATGTTCTTCGGGTCTATTTCATATGTGTACTTCACCTGGAAATCGTTATACGTGGGCAGGAATGGTAACCCAATCGCTTTGAACAGCAGTTGCAGGTATGACTGGCGGGCCGAGACAATAAATGTTGATTTGGGTCCCAGCGGTCCATCGAGTGTCAGGGCTGCATCTGAAGCGCCCACCGATAATTTCGTGTGAACGCGATCCTTGCTGCCGTTTTTCTGCCTGATTTCCATCACCGAACTCAACGCGTTGCTACGGTTAGCCGGAAAAGCACCGGTATAAAAATCGATTTCCCTTACAAAATCAGGGTTGATCACGCCAATGGCTCCACCCGATGAACCCTGCGTGGCGAAATGGTTGATGACCGGAATTTCAATACCGTCGAGATAAAAGACATTTTCTGACGGTCCTCCCCCGCGCACGATGAGATCGTTCCTGTTGGGATCCATCGCTCCCACACCGGGTAATGTCTGTAGTACTTTCGATACGTCGCGGTTCACTCCGGCGCTTTTTTCAATCTGTTGCACGCCCACGTAGAATGAAGATACGGGGCTCTCGATCCTTCTGGCATCCACTTTAGGCGTCACGGTGATTTCTCGCAATACAATATCATCTTCATTAAGTGGGATATCTATAAATGCCATCTGGTTTCCCTGTACCTGTATCTCTGGGGAAACAACACTCTTGAAACCGACAGAGCTTACCACCAACCTGATGAACCCCGGATCTACATTTACGAAAGAGAATCTACCGGTACTATCCGATACGACTCCTATATCGGTTCCTTGTATCAAAATTGTAGCGTATTCAGCAGGAGTATTGGTCTTTACATGAAATACTCTCCCCTCAATTCTTCCTTTTTGCGCCGATAAACCTAATGAAAAGATACAGGAGAGCAGGATGGTTATTGTTTTATGCATATTCTTCGGACTCTCTCTTTAAAGTCAACGAAAGAACAATCTGTGCCGGGACTTTAGTTTTCATAAAGATATGGATTATCGTTTTTATCGTGCGCTACCCAAATCAATCTACTTGTATCATAACCAATTCCCTCTGCAATTTGCAAATAATTGGATTTTACGTTGTCGGGAATATTTTTTTTGCGTGATAAAATCCACAGGTAATCCAGATTTTTTCCTGCAACGAGTGCATATTGATAATTTTCATCCAATGCCACCACGTTATAACCGGAATAAAATGGTCCGAAAAAACTCACTTTCAAGGCCGCAATGTCTTTCTGACCTCTGAATTTAGCCAACCCT
>JBBACU010000317.1:0-3204 GCA_041656815.1 Proteiniphilum sp. | reverse complement strand
GTCGATGGCCAAGTAGGCAGAGTTGCTTTTGGCAGAGGTAGCCAGGTAGATGGTGGTTTCGGCCAAGACGATGCGCCCCTCGGGCCAACCGATCTTCTGCAACGTGTCGAAACAGGCATTGGCAAGCAACAGCGCGTTGGGATTGGCCAAGCCGATATCTTCCGCGGCCGAGATCACCAGCCGGCGGGCAATAAACTTGGGATCTTCCCCACCCGCCACCATCCGTGCCAACCAGTAGATGGCCGCGTCGGGGTCGCTCCCCCGTATCGACTTGATAAAGGCGGAGATGATATCGTAGTGCATCTCGCCCCCTTTGTCGTACGCCGCCGGGTTTTCTTGTAGCCGTTCGGTCACCCCCTTGTCGGTGATCACCACCTTCTCTCCCGCCTCGGCGGCAACGGTCAGTTCCAGAATGTTCAGCAACTTGCGGGCATCTCCCCCTGAAAAACGGAACAACGCGTCGCTCTCTTTCACCTCTATATCGCGTTCTTTCAGGATATAGTCCTCCGTCAGGGCCCGGTTCAGCAGCTCTTCCAGTTCATTTTTCTCCATCGGCTTCAGCACGTACACCTGGCAACGGGAGAGCAGGGGCCGAATCACCTCGAACGAGGGATTCTCGGTGGTGGCCCCGATCAAGGTTACGGTTCCGGTCTCCACCGCGCCAAGCAGCGAATCTTGTTGCGACTTGCTGAACCGGTGGATTTCATCGATGAACAGGATGGGGGCAGCGGTATCAAAGAAGCGGTTGCTTTTTGCCTTCTCAATCACGTCGCGCACGTCCTTCACGCCCGAATTTACCGCGCTTAGCTTGTAGAAGGGGGCATTGATGGTGTTAGAGATGATGTTCGCGAGCGTGGTCTTCCCCACCCCGGGCGGTCCCCAGAAGATGATGGAGGGGATTCGGCCGGAGTCAATCATCCGGCGCAATACCGCCCCTTTACCGACCAGGTGCGTCTGTCCGATATACTCATCGAGGGTGTGCGGCCGGAGCCGCTCGGCAAGGGGTGCGCTCATAGTACAAAGGTAACGAAATTTTTAATGCAAAAAAGATCACGAATCACACGAAGCAAACCACAGAATGTGCCGAAACCAATATTTTTGTACCTTTGTATAAAGTGTGATGCGCCTCGGACAAGTCAGAAAGCAAGCTTTCATATTGTCTCTCGGCTTTCATTACTTTTGCAGCTTAAAATCAAACAGTCTGATGCATCTTACCCCGCTTCTGTCCCTGTTCGGGAACCTGGAACAGTTAGACGCCGTCCGGTTAAATTTCAACCAGGAGAGCGTCAATCTAATGAATATCGCCATCGCGTTTATCATGTTTGGCGTGGCATTAAGCATTAAACCCAAGCACTTTAAAACATTGGCGCTCAACCCCAAACCGGTAGTGCTGGGGGTAATCGCCCAATACGTGCTCCTTCCGGCGCTCACGTTCTTGCTGGTGTTGATAATACGGCCGAGCACCGCCGTGGCCTTGGGGATGATCCTGGTGGCGGCCTGTCCCGGCGGCAACGTGTCTAACCTGATCTCGTCCATCTCCCGGTCGAACGTGACGTTGTCGGTCAGCCTCACCGCCATTACCACGGTAATGAGTCTCTTTATGACGCCGTTTAACTTTGCTTTTTGGGGCAGTCTGTACGCGAAGCATTCCCCGTTGCTGGTACCCATCTCGATCGACCCGGTGGAGATGTTCCGCACCGTCTTCCTGATCTTGGGGATTCCCGTGATCTTGGGGATGGTCACCGGGATGAAATTTCCCAAGATTGCAAGGAGGGTGGAGAAACCGGTACAAGCCACTTCCATTATTTTCTTCGTCGGCTTTATCGTGGCAGCATTGGCAGGTAATTTCAATCTGTTTCTCCGGTATATTCACCTGATATTCTTTCTGGTGCTTGTTCATAATGGGCTGGCTTACCTAAACGGGTATTATTTCCCGAAAGCATTCAACGTAAGCGAAATCAATTGCCGAACCATCTCCATCGAGACCGGCATTCAGAACTCGGGGTTAGGCCTCGCGCTGGTTTTTAACCCCAGAATATTCCCCACTGAATTGCAGCTGGGGGGCATGGCTTTTATCGCGGCATGGTGGGGCATTTGGCATATCATCGCGGGACTGATGCTCGCTTTTTACTGGAGAAAACGGGTGGCGATAACCACGAACCCGTACCGGCTCACAAAATAATTCATCAATAGTTCCCAATACAGACGCTATGATTTACCGTTATGACTTCCGTTACACGCTGGCCAAAATCCCGGTAAATACCGTTCTCAGGTTGTATTTCCGTAGGCTGGTATTTACCGGGAAGAAAGAGAATGTCTCGAAGAAAAGGCCCGTCATCTTGGCTCCCAACCATCGCAACGCGTTGCTTGACGCCCTTATGTTGGTCTATTCGAGTTACCACGCGAAGCAGGTAGTTTTCCTCGCCCGCGCCGATATCTTCAAACAGAAGTTCGTTGCATGGTTGCTGAGGGGACTACGCATCATGCCCGTCTTCCGAATTCGCGACGGGATAGACAATCTCGACAAGAACAACGAGGTATTCGATAATGCCGCGCGCGTGTTGAAGAAGAACAATCCCCTCGCCCTATTCCCGGAGGGGAGGCACAATCCCAAGCAATCGCTCCTCCCCATTCAAAAGGCAGTACCGCGTATCGTGCTGCCCACCGAAGCGTCGCTCGATTTCGAGCTGCACAGCCAGATTGTTCCGGTCGCCATTTATTACCGGGACGTGACCGCTTTCCTGTCCGACGCGTACGTTACTTTCGGAGAACCCATCGAAGTATCCGAATACAAGGAGCTATACCGTGAAAACCAAGGCTTGGCCATCAACCGGCTCCGCCAAGAACTGGAGAAGCGCCTTAAATCGTTGGTAGTGAATATCTGGAACGAAGAATATTACGAGGAATACCGTCTTGCCATTGATTGGAATGGGGACCGCCTCACGGAGGAGCTATTCCCCGGCAGGAAGGACGATTTTTTGCAAGCCTCGTTGCATATCGTAAGGACGCTGGACGGGCTGTTTGAAAACGAACCGGAGCGGTTCAACAAAAAGATCAACGATTTTCGGGAAGCCAATCGTGTACTCGAAGAGAACGGGATTACATCGAAAGACCGACTATGGAGGCCATCCACAAGCGGGAACCTATTCACCCGTTTCGCGGCACTCGTTCTTTCCGCGCCCGTGGCATTCTTTGGCTTTATAA
>JBBACU010000316.1:0-3210 GCA_041656815.1 Proteiniphilum sp. | reverse complement strand
CGAGGAGTTGGGTTGCATGCGGTATATTTCCTGCATGTTTTTGACGTTGTAACGGTAAAAGTCGATCATCTCGCACACCGCGTCGATCTCCGACTGGTAGGCATTCTTTGATTGCCCGATCATGGTGACGGCGTTGAACTCGTGGCGATAGGGGCCGGCGATGAGTTCGGCCGCTTTAAGAAAGATAGCAGCCCTGCTTTCCCAATTCATTGACTCCCAAGAGGGTTTGGCTTTTAACGCCGCATCAATGGCCATTTCCACGTGGGCCTTATCGCCTTGGTGGTAATGGCCAAGTACTCGCTGGTGATCGTGGGGCGGACGGATATCCACCCGCGTGCCGGTGCGAACCTCTTTTCCATCAATAACCATCGGCAGGTCGATCCCTCCTTTGTTGAGCTCGGCCAGCTTGTTTTTCAACGCTTCTCTTTCACGCGTGCCCGGAGCGTAGCTCGTGACGGGCTCGTTTTTAATTTCCGGTAATTTATAAACAGCTTTCGGCATCGTTCTCCGTTTTTGTAAGGTTTATATCTCTGTACTGGTGAGCAAACTTACAAAAAAAAGTTTTATTTTTGCATTCTCGTGTGAAAGGATTAGGCGATTCTGACTGCGGAAGAATGTTATTCACGAAAAATCAAGATAAAAGGCACCGTAGTGAATTTTTAACTGTTTTTGCGCAACTTTTTTCCGATTATACCATCTATCGTCTAGTAACCGTATTTGACGACTACGATGTTTAATAGAATATTTTTTTTCTTTTTGGCCGTTTTTTTGAGTGCCTCTTTCTTTCAATCGTGTGAAGAGGAAGAGGGTATGATGTCGGATCAACTCCAGTTGCGTTTCCCTTACGGGGAATGGAAATTCGAAGGTTTCGCCACGCATGTCAACGAAGCAGCATATAAGAACAACAAGCGGGATTACTCGGTGAGTGAGCTTGATGCGGCCTCGCCTCTTTTGCTTCACCTGAAAAAGGATGGCATGTTCTCCGGCAACACGCCGGTGAACACGATCCATGGCGACTACACGTTTCATGGTTCCCGGGGTACCTTCGCTTTCACGACCATCGAGTCCACCAATATAAAGGAGTTGCCCGAGGGTGCACGCTACACCGCGTGCCTTAGAGTCGTGAACTCCTACGCGGTATTTGAAAAAACATTGCATCTCTACTATGAAGACAAAAGCCGTTTTCTGCTTTTTACCGCGGTTGAAAAGGAGGCGGCGCGTTAATTTTTCCTGCAAATACCAAAAATAGACGATTTTTTTTATTATTTTGGGCCCGTGAAACACGAGACACGTAAAACACGCGGCCGATGCAATCTGAACGAAAAATCTCTATTGATTTCAACGATACGGAAGTTGCTTTCCGTGACCTCTCCACGAACAGCCTAAAGCAAATCTACTTGCTTTTCAAGGTGATGAATAACCGGGCATGGATGAACCTCTCGAAACATTTGATCGATTTCGCGTTCACCGCGGGGTTCCCGGTAAAGGGGCTTATCAAGAAAACCCTTTATCGCCATTTCGTGGGAGGAACCTCCCTCGAGGATTCGATTAACGTTGTCGAGCGGCTCGCGCGACGAAACGTGTGCTCGATAATGGATTACGCGCAAGAGGGAGAAGAGTCGGAAGATATGTTCGACGCCACCTGCCGCGAAGTGATCCGTACCGTGGAGTTCGCGCGCGAACATGCACGGGTGCCCTTTAGCGTTTTCAAGATCACGGGGGTGGGGCGATTAGAGCTGTTATCCAAAGTGAGCGAGGGACATTTGTTAACCGGGGAAGAGCACGCGGAGTACAGGCGAATAGAGGCGCGCGTGGAAGCTATTTTCAAACGGGGGTACGAATTGGGTGTACCGGTCATGATCGACGCGGAACAAACATGGATACAGCCCGTGCTGGACGATATGGTAATGGGGATGATGGCCCTGTACAACAAGGAGCGGGCAATCGTGCAGAACACCTACCAGATGTATCGGCACGATAGCATGGATCGTTTGAAGCACCACCATAGGAAGTCCATCGAGGGCGGGTTCAAGTTCGGGCTTAAAATCGTGCGAGGCGCTTACATGGAAAAGGAACGAGAGCGGGCCTTAGCGATGGGTTACCGCAGTCCTATCCAGCCCGATAAAGCCTCCACGGACCGTGATTTCAACGAGGTTATCCGCTACATGTTGAAACACGTGGAAACCATTGATTTTATGGTAGCAACCCATAACGAAGAGAGCTCGTTGCTATTGGCCGGGCTTATCGACGAGCAGGGCCTGCCCCGGGATCATCCCTCGATTTACTTTGCCCAGCTGTATGGTATGAGCGACCCTATCACCTATCATCTCGCGGACCGGGGCAACAACGTGGCAAAGTACGTGCCCTACGGGGAGGTGCGCACCATGATGCCTTACCTGTTTCGTCGCGTCGAAGAAAACTCATCGGTGAAGGGGCAGAGCAGCCGGGAACTCAGCATGATCCGGGCTGAACTGCGCCGTAGGAAATCCCTTACGTTGATTAGTTGATTTAACGATTTGATGATTAAAACCCCATCACCGAATCATCACATCACCGAATCATCACATCACCGAATCATCACATCACCGAATCATCACATCACCGAATCATCGAATCACTTAACTTCCCACACGTTAGGCGAGTTAAGCAGGAACTCGGTAAGCGATCTCTTGGGTGTTTTTTGCTGTACCTCTTGAATTTGTCGCTCGGTTTCCTTGTCGTACGTGGGGGCCTCCACTTTCCGGATCACTCCCAGCGCCACGGGCATCCCGTCCTCAACATCCATGAGTGCCAGCTTCATGTGCAGGGTGTTGTCTCTTGTGGTGGCGTCGTGTACCAGCACGTCATCGAGCGTGTACCCGTCTTCGCCGATGGTCACCGTTTTCAGGGACCACCCGTCCAGCACGATTCCCTTGTCCTCGTCTTTCCCGAAGATCATCTTTTCGCCATGCTTCAGCAGCAGGGTGTTGTCGGCTTTCCAGGTACGGTCGCTGATGTTGTTGTGGATGCCGTTGTTGAAGATAACACAATTTTGCAGGATCTCGACTACCGAGGTGCCTTTGTGGTTCGCTGCCTCCACCATCGCTTCCGTCTGGTTCTTCATATCCACGTCGAGCGCTCGGGCAAAGAAGGTGCCCCTTGCCCCAAAGGTGAGTTCCGCGGGGCGAAACGGCTCTTCCACCGTCCCGTAAGGCGATGATTTGGAGACAA
>JBBACU010000315.1:0-3211 GCA_041656815.1 Proteiniphilum sp. | reverse complement strand
GTCGGATTTTAAATCGGCTACAAAAGCCTTTTTTTGCGAAAGCATCTTACCGGCAATTTCTACCAGGCTATCTATCTCCACCGGAAAAGTATTCACATTATGTTTTAAAATGGCCGGCTCAATCTCCAATGCTCCCATTCCCCGTGTACCTATAAAACAAAGCATTTCTACCGGATTCATGCTGTTTTCTGCCCGTCCTTGCCGTGCCAACCACAAATTAATCAATTCATTCCCGTAACGGTCGGGCAGCATGTCCGCGAGCAATCCGGGTAACCCCTTAAAAGTATCGAAAGAAGAACCGGTTTCTTCGCGTAATTCAGGGAATGAGTAAATTTGTTGTTCTGGTGACAACGGCATCTTTAAGGGAGACAGTTCCCATCCAAGTCTTTTAAAAGTAGGATCGTATTCAAAAGAAGCCAATCCGGATTTTTCATCCCAAGCTACGGCTCCTGCCATTTTACCCCAGATACGTACGATTGCAGTATTCATCATTTATCAATTTTACCAATCAATATTTTCATTATCCGCGTTATCTGTTTTCTTGCTTTTTGGGAAAGCAACCCGTTGTCTTTTCTTCCTCTCGGCTTGAGCCAAGGCTAACGGACTTTGCCGGCGGGTAACCACAAAAATATCCATGATGTGTAATTGATCCAATACCCGCAATACCCGGATAAGTGTTGCGACCGTTACGGTATCTCCTCTTTCCAGTAAACTGAGCGTGGATCGGCTTATTCCTGCATCTTCAGCAAGCATCGCCTGGGTTTTATTTTGCTCCATACGGTGATGTCTTACAAACTCTCCGATTTGCTTGAGAATGCGGCCATCACTCATTACATTCCAATCGTTGCGTGATATACCATTCATAACCAAAGTATTTTATATATAGTGAATGAGAAACCATACAAAGGTATAATTTTAAATCAATAAATCTATTTTTGAATGAAAAACAATTCATTAAATGCGAAAAACGCACTTAATAAATGAGATATCATTCATTAATTACTCTTATTGTGTGGTTGGATATGGACATGGCCTAGCCGTATAAGGAACAGCAGGCCTTTGTCCAAATCCTTGCTCCCTTCATTCAAGACTCCCTCACCTCTTTATTGTCACTCACATTTCCTACAAACGATGCCTTGCAGGAAGTTTCACTGGTGTGGTGGCGCATCAGGTACCATAAAGCATGTGTTACATTGAATCGTGTCTCAAAGTTAACGAACAAAAAGGACCTTCTAAATTCTTGGGCTAAAACATTAATAAATTATAAAAAAAGAAGTTGCATTGTCAACCAATGCTATATTACCCGGTTTTATCTTGACAATAACTGGTCTACAACGAAATATCAAGACTTACTAATGCTTCGTGCATAGCCTGCTTATATTCCATCATCAAATCAACACATCAGCACATCAACGAATCAACTTTTCAATCTCGCCCGCGATCCGCTCGGCCGAGTCGTGTTGTGCCAGCTTCCCGATATTATCGCTCAACTGTTTTCGTTGCTCATCGTTTCTGACCAGCGCCAGTGCCACATCGAACAGCACGTCGGGAGCCAGCTTGTCCGATACCATCACCGCGGCATCCTTGTCGACCAGCGCCTTGGCGTTCTTCGTCTGGTGATCTTCCGCCACGTTGGGCGAGGGCACCAGTATCACCGCCTTTTGGAGGAGGCTGAACTCGGAGATGGAGCCGGCCCCCGCCCGGGAGATTACCAGGTCGGCCACCGAGTAAGCTAAATCCATCCGCGACACGAAATCCAGCAACTTCACGTTGCCCGGGATTTTACCCTCCGTTTGCAGTCGCATCATCTCCTTGTAATAATATTTCCCACACTGCCAGATCACCTGCACGTCGTCGCTCTCGGCTAGCACGGGGAACGCGCGGGTGATGCTCTCGTTGAGCGTCCTCGCCCCCAGGCTTCCTCCTACCATCAGGATGGTTTTCTTCGCGGGCTCGAGCCCGAAGAACGCGTACCCTTCCTGTCGGTTCTCTTCGGAGATCACCAGATCTTGCCGGCACGGGTTACCGGTAAGCACGATCTTCTCTTTCGGGAAAAACTGTTCCATCCCCTCGTACGCCACGCAGATGGTGCTCGCTTGCTTTGCCAGCATCCGGTTGGTTACCCCCGCGTACGAGTTCTGTTCTTGGATAAGGGTGGGCACCCCTCTCGCGGCCGCAGCTTTCAGGATGGGCCCGCTGGCGTATCCTCCCACGCCCACCGCGATGTCGGGTTTGAAGTCCCGTGCGATTCGGCGGGCCTTGTTCATGCTTCGCAGCAACTTGACTACTACCGCGATGTTCTTCAGCGGCCGTTTCCGGTCGAACCCGGCCACGGGCAACCCCACGATATCGTACCCTGCCGCGGGCACCCGTTCCATCTCCATGCGGTTTTCGGCACCCACGAAAAGGATCTCGCTTCCGGGCCACCGCTTCTTTACCGCGTTCGCGATCGAGATAGCCGGGAAGATATGTCCCCCCGTGCCCCCGCCGCTGATAATAACCTTCGGCGCTGTAGGATGAAGAAGTTGAGGTTCGAGATTCATATTATAACGTTGTTGGTTTTGTCGTCATTCTTTATCCATCCCCAGTCGCGGGTGATTGGTAACAAACCGGCTCACGTAAGGATGCCGCAACGATCCGCACGACGCGAGCAGCGCCAAAAACACGATCCACGAAAGGATACTTCTTGTCTTCATACGATTAATTCTATTTAGGCCATTCGAGTCGCCTACGCTCCTCGATTTTCAATTCTACGTCAACATGCTCCAATGGTCAATTCTTCTTGACAAAAACTCGCACCCTCGACATTTACAAAGGCAGTGAAAGCCGGGTGCAGTGTCAAGCTTGATCGAACAATGCCGTGGGCACCCTATCTTCTACAAAGATAGCATTTTCGAGTGTATCTGGGATGGACAGGGCAAAATAAGTGAGAGAAAGTTTGGAGTTTTCAACTCCAAGATCAAGTCGTGCCCCGCAACGCTAAAGTGGCACCTGGTGAGCGAAGTATTCATGGAAAGCACCGGCGCCCACAGTAAGTGAGTGCACTTTAAGCACGAGCAAGAGACGTTAGCATTCATATTTTTTTACTTGTAAATGAAAATCCACTATATTTGTATGATACTGGGTGCGCCTCGGGAAAACTCAAGCAAGCTTGGTTCTCCTCTCGGCTTTCACTGTATTTGTTTGAAAAACGAGCAGTTATGGATAGAAT
>JBBACU010000314.1:0-3231 GCA_041656815.1 Proteiniphilum sp. | reverse complement strand
CTCACCGTGAGTCGTGCCCGCAAGGTGCAACGCTTCCTATCGCAGCCCTTCCACATGGCAGAGCAATACACGGGACAGCCCGGGGTGATGGTCGCCATCGAAGACACCATCAAGGGGTTCAAGATGATCCTCGACGGTGAAATGGACAAGTACCCCGAACCGGCTTTCATGAACGTGGGAACCATCGAAGATGCCATCCAAAAGGGAGAACAGTTAATGGAACAGAGCAAGCAAGGAAAAAAAGAACAAACACCGGCTTAAAACTATATTAAGTATGGCTATACAGCTAAATATTTCGACTGCTACTATTTCGTGACCCGTTGTCGCTTTATAGGCTATTTGATAAATAACTCGCGTTGCTCAAACAGCTTATCAAATCGCGCCTATTTCAGCTACGGGTGTCCCACGAAATAGTATAATGTCTTATATTTAGCTGTAAAGGTCAAACGAATAAAGAAATAAAGAAATAAAGAAGATGCATTTAGAGATCCTGACCCCAGAGAAAACACTCTATCGCGGCGAGGTGGAATCCATCACGCTGCCCGGGACGTTGGGTTCCTTCCAAATTCTCAATAACCACGCCCCCATTATTTCTTCCCTTACCAAGGGGATGCTCTCGTTCACCGCGGGCGACAAGATCAAGGAGTTGGAAGTAGAAGACGGCTTCGTGGAGATGCACGACAACCGCGTGATTGTCTGCATCGAGACGAAAGAACCGCCAGCATGATAACGAGCCATCGGACGAGCGGCATGAAAACTCCGGGGCATCGGCACCTGTCTGTTATAAGGTAAGTAGAGAGAAGCTAAAAACGAAAGAACAATGAAGAAACTCGTGGCATATTTCTTGATCCTGCACACCGCCATGCTTTTTGTCACCGGGGTTGGCATGTGGATCATTTTGAAGCTATTTTTCCCGGAACTGCTTATAAACACGTACCCCATCATCCCCTTGTTCTTTTACGTGCTGGGGGTTGCCTTTATCTTGCAGTTTCGGCGCACGCCGCGTAAAGCCGAAAAAGTATTAAACGTTTTCATGTTTACGCGAACGCTCAAGATATTCACCTCGTTCGCGATCGTCATCATCTACTGGATTTTCGATAAACCCAACCTGCGCACGTTTGCTATCCTGTTTGTCATATTCTACCTGATCAGCCTCATCTGGGAGACGTACATCTACCTGAGGATGGAGAAATACATGAAGTATAAAAACGAACAGGAGAAGCCACCCAAGGAACGAATTGAACAATGATAAGAAAAATAATACGATACGGTTTGCTTACCGGAGCCTTTCTATGGCTCCTGATACCCCTTAACGCCACCGCGTGGGCGAACGTCAAAACAGGCAACGGGCACAGCATAAGTGAAGAATCGCACGAGGCAAAAGAAGAGCTACATATCAGGAGTTTTATCCTGGATCACCTTGCCGACACGTACGAGTGGCAGATCGTGAGCGATGGGAAACGCCACCTCACCTTATCTCTCCCGGTTATCCTGTGCAGCAAAAGCTCGGGATGGCATCTTTTCTCGTCTTCCCGCCTACGAGATGCAGGGGGTTACCGGGGCTTCCACGTGGCTAAAGAGGGAAAATACAAGGGGAAGATCGTGGAGATAAACGCGACAGGCAACGAATCAAGGCCCTTGGATCTATCGCTCACGAAGAATGCCGCGGCACTACTCATCGCCTCTCTTATACTTGTTCTCATTATAACGGGCGTGGCACGCTCGTACAAGAGAGAACCCTTGGAAGGGAAAAAAGGACTCGCGGGGATGATGGAGATGCTTATCGCCTCCATCAATAATGATATTATAAAACCCTCCATCGGGGCCGATCACCAGAGGTACGCGCCCTACCTGCTCACCGTTTTTTTCTTTATCTTTATCAACAACCTGCTGGGATTGGTGCCCTTTTTCCCGGGCGGGGCAAACGTCACGGGTAATATCGCGGTGACCATGGTGCTCGCGTTGGGAACGTTCTTGGTGATCAACCTCACCGGTACTAAAGAATATTACAAGGGTATCTTCTGGCCGGACGTTCCCGCGTGGCTCAAAGCACCGATACCGTTGATGCAAATCATCGAGATCACGGGAAGCATCACCAAGCCGTTCGCGCTTATGATCCGTCTCTTCGCGAACATCATGGCCGGGCACTCCATCGTGATGGGACTCACCATGCTCATCTTTATCACGGTATCGCTGGGGACGGCCATCAACGCGTCCATGACGGTGGTCTCGGTGTTGTTCACCATTTTTATCGATTTCTTGGAATTGCTTATCGCGTTTATCCAAGCTTACGTCTTCACGCTCTTGTCAGCCGTCTTCATCGGGCAAGCACGGGCACACACCGCGCCAAAACAGAAAAAAGAAATTAGCACCCCGCGTTAACAGTCATGGATCCATGGTCGTTACCACGGTTTTACTACCGGTTTTACATCACGTGCTTGCTCGTGAAGCAAGGAGCGAGCCACTTGCCGGATAATGCTATTAACCGTTTCGAAGAAGCACGGGTGCATTGAAATTTCAATAAAAAGTGGTATCTTCGAGCACTCTTTTTCAAGTTACACCAAATTGAATAAAAAAAATATTTAAAACAAAGAAAATGACATTACTTACAGTTTTATTGCAAGCGGCTCCCGCTTCTTTTAGCCTCGGACCGACTGGAATTGCTTTGAGCATCGCACTCGTGGTGATAGGCGCGGGTCTTGGTATTGGCAAAATCGGCCAATCGGCCATGGATGGCATCGCTCGTCAACCCGAGGCCGGCTCCGATATACGTACCACCATGATCATCGCCGCCGCGTTGATCGAGGGGGTGGCCCTCTTTGCCATCGTAGTATGCGGATTTATCCTTTAACAAATAGAGCCCAGGTATGTCGCTACTAACACCCGAACCGGGATTGGTTTTCTGGATGACGCTATCGTTCGGCGTGGTGCTGTTCGTGTTGGCCAAGTACGCTTTTCCCACCATTCTCAAATCGGTTGAAAAGCGGAAAGAGTACATCGACGAATCGCTCCAAGCGGCCCGAGAAGCACGCGCGGAACTGGCCAACGTGAAAAAGACCGGCGAGGAGTTGATGGCAGCCACCCGCGAAGAACAAGCGGCCATGCTACGGGAGACCGCGAAGCTGCGGGAGAAACTGTTGCACGAGGCCCAGGCAGACGCCCGGAAAGAGTCGGACAAGCTCATCGAAGAAGCGCGCGCGCGCTTACGGGCCGAGAAAGAGGAAGCACTCC
>JBBACU010000313.1:0-3235 GCA_041656815.1 Proteiniphilum sp. | reverse complement strand
CGAGTCGCCCGAGTTGCTGCAGAAAGCCCGTGAGGCACTTCTGAAGGAATAAAGCATCAGCGAGTTTCCAGCTACTCCTCTTTCCGATCCCGTCCTTTCCGGAACCTTTTTTCCTGCACGTGCTCATCCAGGCGCGATATCATCCAGAGCATGCTAAACACGAAGGCGACAAACACCGCTGCCCCGATGAATTGAGGGGAAAGAAGGAAATCCTTGCCTAAAAGAAAATAAGCCGCCGCGATCATCACGGCCAGCACGGCGTACATGGTGCCAAAAATACTTCCCAGCTCCTTGAACAAGTTCCCCGCTTCCCGTGCGTTTTCTACCTTCCGGGGAGCGACCGCCCTTTCCGCCTCTATCTGGTGCATGATGCGGTACTTCAGGTTTTCCGGTGCTTTCTCTTTAGCGCCTTGTAGCATCGTCCGCATTGCCTCTTCTCCCGTTGATGTATGTTTTCCCTTCATCATACTTCATATTTCTTCAATTAATGACTCTTCGTTCATTCGATAATGTTTCTGCAACAGCTCCTTGAACGTTTTACGTGCCCGGAACAGTTTGACCTTCACGTTGGACTCGTTCAGCCCGGTAATCTTGACGATCTCTTTCACCGGGTTATCCTCGAGGTAATACAAGGTGAGCAATAGCGCGTCACCCGCGGGCATCCTCCCGAGGATGTCAGCCACCATCTCCTTTTGTTCTACCGCTTCTATCTTCACCTGCAACGTGTTTTCCGAAAGGTGCGCCGCGTCGTTGAGCCCCGCCTCCTTGTCAACTACCCACAACCGGGCCTTCGCGTGGGTGACGGCCGTGTTATACACGATGCGGTAGAGCCAGGTCGAGAACTTGCTCTCGGAACGAAAACCGTGAAGATTCCGGTAGGCCTTCACGTAGCTTTCCTGCACCACGTCTTCCGCGTCCTGCCTATTGCCGCATATCCGGTAGGCGATGGTGATCGCCATGTCCTGGTAGGTGTCGACAAAATACGCGAACGCGGAAGTGTTGCCCGAAAGCACCTGCTGTACCCGTTGATTTTCGTTCATCGCGAGCGGTTATTCCATATCTTCTTGTTGTTCCGGGATCGGCATCCTTTGTACGACCAGGAAATAGGTCAAGTAACCTAAACCAAGGAAGAAAACCACGCTTGCCCCGGTCACCCAGAACCCTCTACCCGTGCCGATAGCGAGGTGCTCCGTGCAGAGAAACCCAACGATGATCCCGATGCCCAACGCGATCAGCACGATGCCGTTCCGTAGCGATACCAAGCGATTAGGGTTTGCTTTGCGCCCCCGGGGGCTGCTGGGAGGGATAATCCCTTGGTTGATCAAGGCCATTCGCTCGTCACTTCGGCTTTTAATCCATCGCAATCCCAACACTAATCCTACTACAATAGGCAAGCCTATAGTGCAAATAATCGCGAGAACGGGTATAATATCGTCCCACATAATTGTTACAATTTAAAAGTGAATACTCTGTTTACATCAATATGACTACGGCTCTTCCGGTTCGGTTACAAAAAAAGATGAAAAATATACCCGGCACCAACAAGCGTTTTCGACGTTGAATAGCGGGAGTATGTAAAAAAAGGGTGAAATCACGTTTGTGATACACCCTCTTCTGTTAAGTATACCCGGGCAACGTGCGGTTGCCGGGTATAGATCGTTTTCGCGGTAGAACAGCCGGTTGCCTATTTGTTCTTCAGCAAGTCGCGAATCTCGGCCAATAAAGCCTCTTCCTTGGTTGGCTCCGGTGGCGCCTCGGGCGCGGGAGCTTCTTCCTTTTTGCGCTTGAGGGAGTTCATTCCCTTGATCACCATGAAAATAGCGGTTCCCACGATTACGAAGTCGACCACTGCTTGGATAAACGCCCCGTAATTCAGGGTGATGGCAGGGGTAACCACCTCAGAGCCCTCCATGACCGCTTGTTTTAGCACCAGTCTCAGTTCCGCGAACCTGCTGTCACCTACTAACATCGCGATGGGCGGCATCAGGATATCGTTCACGAACGAGGTAACGATTTTACCGAAGGCAGCACCAATCACGATACCCACGGCCATGTCTACCACGTTGCCGCGCATTAAAAATTCTTTTAGTTCTGATCTAAATGACATAGTTAATTGATTAATGGATGAATACCAAGTATGCAAAGAAAAGGAAATAAATGTAAATTGCAATAGACACGACAAGAAATTTCTTCTCGCAAGGCGTTTGGGTGCGAACAGGTGTCTTTTACCGGACGGTCAAGTTTCGGAACTGAATCTCTTTCCCCTCGCTCTGGAGGCCGATATGGCCTTCTTTCACCCGGTTCGTGGCCCTGTTTTGCAACACGTCGTTGATATAGGTCGTGATAACTCCCTCTTTCACCGTGACGCGCACCTTGTTCCATTCGCCGGCGGGTTTTTCACTGGATGGCTGCTGTTTATTGATAACCGGGAACGCGGGACGCTCGGTAGCTCCTTCCGGTAGCGTGTACTCGTTGAGGTCGGAGCCTCCTAATAGCACGAAATCCCCTGCCCGTCCGGCAGCCAACTGGCACTCGATCCCGTTAGGGAATGGATTCAACGGCTCCTCGATTAGCACGAAGACGCCACTATTGCTCTCTTCGTCGGCCCATCGGTATTCCAACTCCAAGGTATAATCGCGGTACTTCTTTTTGGTGTACATGTATCCCAAGGGTTCACCCATTACGCGGATGATACCATTCTCGACCCTATACACCTCCTCCGCCGGTCGGGCATCGCCCTCTATCACGAAGTTCCAGTTTGAAAGGTCTTTCCCGTTAAAAATAGCTTCTGTTGGTTGGCCGCCACATCCCGGTAAAAGGAGTACGAACAGGACAAGGGCAGCGTGTGAAATTGTTTTTTTCATCGTGAAGGATTGTTTAATTTGTCTGCTTTTTCACAAAATTACAATTTTCGCGTGAATTAAAAAATGAATTCCTCGAAATTTACCCGGACACGGGTTTTTAGACCGGAAAGAAGCCCACGGTTCGAGCAGCGAGGGATTACTCCTAAAAAAGCGAAAAAGATTGTGAGATAGGGCGGAAATCCATACATTTGCCTTCTTTCCGGTAGCAAGCTGCATGATAGGTATCAATGATGGGTAAAGCACGTTTTCTTTGGGTCGATGATGAAGTAGACCTTCTCAAACCGTATGTTCTTTTTCTTGAAGAAAAGGGGTACATCACGGAGTGTGCCGGAAACGGGCACGATGCCCTTGAGATGTGCCGGTCAGGGGTA
>JBBACU010000312.1:0-3236 GCA_041656815.1 Proteiniphilum sp. | reverse complement strand
GCCCTTCATCTCGTCGATGATGTCGCCCGGGTATGCCTCTTCCCTCCGTATAATGGAAAGGATGCAGTACTCGAGCACCCCTTTTCGCATTTGGCTCTGCGTATTATCTATGTTCATCTTGTTCTATTTTACGGCACAAAGATAATCTAAGCAAGGTATTATGCAATGCAAAGTACCCAATAAATCGCTTATTTTATATTTGTTTAACCTTTAAAATCCTCTTTACGGCGCGGAAAGAACTCAGAAAATTTTCTTTTATCGCGAGAGAGAAGACAAAAGAAAAACGGGCAGACAAAGAGTATACCTCGTGCTATTTTCGCTGCCTGCCGCGGTTTTCAAGAGAAAATCCTGTATATTCGCGTATATAAAACGATGACTATGTCGCTAAAGGGAAAACGTATCGTGCTGGGCATCACGGGAAGCATTGCTGCCTACAAATCGGCTGTTCTCGTTCGCTTACTGGTTAAGAGAGGGGCCGAGGTACAGGTGGTTATTACCCCTGCCGGGAAAGAGTTTATTACTCCTGTAACGCTCTCCGCGCTCTCGGGAAAGCCGGTCATCAGCGAGTTCTTCGCGACCGGTGATGGCACGTGGCACAGCCACGTGGAGTTGGGCTTGTGGGCCGACCTGATGATCGTGGCACCCGCCACGGCAACGACCCTCGGTAAAATGGTTAACGGGATCGCCGACAATTTACTCATTACAGTCTACCTGTCAATGCCGCCCCGCGTTCCCGTGTTCGTGGCACCGGCCATGGACCTGGATATGTTTGTTCACCCTTCCACCCAACGAAACATAGAGCAGCTGAAAAGGGACGGTGTACATATCATCGATCCGGGAGAAGGAGAGCTGGCCAGCCACCTCGAAGGGAAAGGGCGCATGGAAGAGCCGGAGAACATCACCGTCATCATAGAAGAATATCTTGCCGGACAAGAGAAGGCTCAAACCGTGTCCGGTACCCAGGGAACCAAGCAAAACAATTCCCCTAAGAAAATTCTAATCACGGCGGGCCCTACCTACGAACGGATTGACCCGGTGCGGTTCATCGGCAACTTCTCTTCGGGGAAGATGGGTTTCGCGCTCGCGGAGGAGTGTGCTTCACGCGGTGCCGAAGTTACGCTGATTGCGGGCCCCACGTCGTTATCAACCCGCCACCCCAGTATCAAGCGGGTAGACGTGGAGTCGGCCCAAGAGATGTTCGATGCGGCAGTAGACATTTTCCCCCAGATGGATGGAGCCATCCTCTCGGCGGCCGTGGCGGATTATCGCCCTCGGCAAGCGAGTGCTGACAAGATAAAACGGGATGAAGAGGGAACTATTACACTTGCCCTTATCCCTAATCCTGATATCGCGGCTGCATTGGGAAAGATGAAAAAAGAGGATCAATTGATTGTTGGCTTTGCCCTCGAGACCAGCAACGAAGAGGCCAACGCGCTAAAAAAAATGGAGAAAAAGAACTTCGACCTCATCGTTCTCAATTCATTGAAGGACGAGGGAGCGGGCTTCGGCCACGACACCAACAAAGTAACGATCATTTCCCGGGACGGTGTGAAAACCTCGTTCGAACTAAAATCAAAAGAAAAGGTGGCAAAGGATATCGCGGACGCGGCTTTTGCCATTCTCCGGGATAAAATAAAATAACTCAAGTTTCACTTGTGGCGTATTTACAGCTAAATATCTCGACTTTCATTATTTCGTGACCCGTTACCGATTCATAGGCTATCTGATAAATAACTCGCTGCGCTCAAACAGCTTATCAGATCACACCTATTTCATCGGACGGGTACCCACGAAATAGCTACAGGTCTTATATTTAGCTGTAAAATCACTTGCGAAAGTTTAATAAAAGAATAATGAGAATTATCCGCTTACTTCTCTCGTGCACGCTTTTAATCACGGCTTCACTATCTTCCTATTCACAACAATACCGCTACCCGGTAACCATACCTCCCGCGCTAAGCGGTAACTTTGGTGAGCTCCGGAGCAACCACTTCCACTCGGGGATCGACTTCAAAACGCAACAGGTGGTCAATAAACCCATCGTATCCATCGAGGACGGGTATGTGTCGCGCGTCAGCGTGGCCCCGGGCGGGTACGGGTTGGCGCTCTACATCGAACATCCCACCACGGGACATACCAGCGTGTACGCCCACCTGAACAGTTTCTCGGATAAGATTGCCGAATGGGTCACCGAGCAACAATACAAACAAGAGAGTTTCAGTGTTAACCTCTATCCGGGTGAAGGCACCCTGCCGGTGAAGCGAGGCGAACAGGTGGCACTCAGTGGCAATACCGGCAGTTCAGGCGGACCACACCTTCACTTCGAGATCCGGGACACACGCTCGCAGGATCCGCTGGACGCGCTGGAATACATGGCTAACATACCCGATACGCGCCGGCCAGACCTGCGAGGGATCGCATTCTACCCGGTGAAGGGAAGGGGACGGGTTAACGGCAGCAGTAACCCGCTGCGACTGCCCATCACCAACGACGGCTCGGGTAACCCGTCGGGATTGGGAAGGAGCATCAACGCGTGGGGACGGATCGGCGTGGGCGTGAAGGCGTACGACCGGATGGACGGGCAGGCTAACATCTACGGCGTGAAGTATATCCGTCTCTTCGTGGACGACGAACCGGTCTTCAGCAGCACGATACGCCGTTTCTCGTTCGCCGATACCCGGATGCTTAACTCGTTTACCGATTTCGAGGACTGGAAAAAACGGCGCTCATTCTATATGAAGTCGTTCGTGGAACCGGGCAACACGCTCCCGCATTACGAGACAAAGGACAGCGGTTACATTAATATCAACGAGGAGAGGCCCTACCGGTTCCGGTACGAGCTGGAAGATCATGCCGGGAACCAACTCACCTACCGGTTCACGGTGAACGGGCAGAAACAAGACGTACCCCAGCTGCCACCGTGTGGAAACTGGATGGCGTGGAACCTCCAGAATACCTTCATGGAACCCGGCTTTACCTTACAGATACCGGAAGGGAACTTGTATAACGACCTGTGCTTCTCTCACTCCGTGACCGAAAGCCGGAAGTACTATTCCCACCTACATCGGGTAAACGACCAGCCCGTACCCCTGCATAACAGCGCGGAGATCTGGATCGGGATGCATACCGACACGCTTCGGAACAAGAGTAATTACGGGGTCGTACGGATCAATGATAACGGCACGGAGAGTTGGGTGGGTGGAACGTATAGCCGGGGAGGCATCACGCTGTCTATC
>JBBACU010000311.1:0-3236 GCA_041656815.1 Proteiniphilum sp. | reverse complement strand
ACGTTGCGCCGGATCGGCAATCAACTCGCATCCCTCTTCCTGTTTCCTTTTGAAACTGAACACGAGGTCTACCGGGATTTCTTGTCCGCCGGCTATGTTCAGTGGATATGCCAGGATAGTGAGTTCGTCCGGCTGGCGGTCATACGGGTTGTCTGTCGTGAAATCTTCGTTATGGTTGAATTCACGCTGACAGGAGATTACAGACAGGGTTGCCAGTAACGTGTATAGTAGTGAGTAAATTGCCTTGCCTCGTTTCATATGATTTGTTTTTACATTTTAGTTCCTGTTACTGAAGCCTTGACAGGTACCGGTAACATCGGGTCGATAAACAGCACGATGGCTCCTGACTTTCTTGCATATTTGCCTATCAGTTCCGCGTCGTCGCTTTCGGGAAGAGGAGCCCCGATAGGGCCGTCATCGTTCGACGTACGCACGATCCCATCCGATCCCCGGAGATAGATCGTGTCGGTTGTGGCTTCCAACAGGCATCGCACCTTGATGGAGAGTTGCAGGGGCATAAAGGCGGTATTGAACTTGTCGAAATAGACATATACCGCCCCGTTGGATAATGAATCAACGCGGATCTCTTTTTCTCCCCGGGTCAAGTATAGCTGAGGGATTGTCCTTGTTTCCGCGTCGTAGTATACCAGTCCGATCTCAGCGGCATAAACTCCCGCCAGCTCGTTTGCAAGGAGCTGCGTGCCGTAATCCTCGTTCAGGTAATCGTCCCTATCGGGCAACAACTCTTCCCGTCCATAGTCGGGGGAGAGCCAATCTTCCCGCTCACATCTTACAAGAAGGAGAATCATGCAACCGAGGGAGAAGAATAACGCCCTGCTAATTACGGTAATCACGCTATGAGGTACCCGCGGAAACATTATCAACTATATTTTTCGTGTTAAAAAGGTGATTGCCCTCAAGTTTTCTTCATACTTGCGGAATATTTTACGCATGCCCAATACCCTCTTGCGCATGGCGGGATGTGTCAAGACGTTAAAGCCTATCTTCATTGTCCTGAACACACCTTCATCGTTGATAACCCGTTTCAGTTCCAACAGGTGCATGTTATTTGTACTGTAGCTCACCACTTCCAAACCGGCATTGGCGAACAGCTCTTTCCATTCAGGGATGGTAATAGGCCGGGCATTCACTTGGATGGCAGTGGCCAGATCGTGATAGATTCCTCTTTTCAGTGTTTCAGGAACATTGTCCGGAATCAGGCATATTTCGTGAATGGCGTAATACCCTCCCGGACGCAATATTCGTGCTGCTTCCGAGATAATGACCCCTTTGTTCCGGTTGCTTTGCATGGTTAGCATTGCTTCGCAATACACCTTATCGGCACTCGAGTCGGGAAGCGTGGACTCCGCGGCGTTGGCCACGATCAAGCGCATCTTATCGTACTTTACCCGCTTGCGGACAATATTTGCTGCCTCTTCATTGATCTCCACGGCCGTGTATGATTTCGGAGAAAAGGAACAGGTTTTTTTTGCCGTTAAGCCTAACCCGGGAGCAAACTCCACCACGTCATCCCCGGTAGTGATATTTAAACTCTCGATCATTTTGTCGGTCAGTTCAATCCCCCCGGGACGAAGCACCCGCTTGCCCAGTTTTGCCAAGATCCAGTGCCCCTGCTTTATATTGAGTTTTTTTTCTGTTTTTGCCATTTTGTTTAACTTGTTAATCGTTACTCACTATTTTATTCTCCGTTTATTCTATTTTATTTAAAGCGAATAGCTTATTCCCGCGTAGAATGCCCGTGTTGTAAATAGCTCCTACACGGGGATTCACTGCACGGTATGTTTGTTTGTTGGAGCTGTTCTCCGAGTAAAAGTAACGGTACTTGCCCGAAGAGTGGCTATACCATGGGCGAAGTTCCGGGGAAGGGAACACGTCCCGGCTGTCCCGCTCGTTGTATGCCAACTGCAGGTTCCCAACGATTGCCAATCGCCCTGAAAGTCGCCAGTTGTCCTCCAGGTATAGCGTGACATTCAGTGCCTCCAGCTTATCCCACGAGAACATGAATGAATCAAATCCATTCCCTTACCGTACCCGTTATGTTAAGCTGCTGCCCGCGCGTTATAATAGGTGGCAATAGTAGATAAAATAAAAGAGGCAAAGAACGATATATGTAGTGTGAAAACATTACCTTTATTGTAAACTGAAATGACGAGAGATAACCCGTGAACGGTGATATTCATCTTTTCGATTACAAAATTAGTGGTAGCCAACGCGAGTATCAATACCAATAAATGGGAGTATTTGGCGTATTTTATGGTGCTTTTTGGGTATTAGTTTGTATTTTTAACATTTTCTTTTCACAATCTGCTTGATTTGTCCCACGTTTAAGTATACGATCCTCCTTATCGAATTAAGAACGGGCAAGCATAAAAAAGCCCTTTATTGGCAGTAATTACCAGTAAAGGGCTAATTGTTTTAATCCGGTCTCGGGACTATAGATCATACGCTTCCCGGTCGAATTTCTCGTAACGGGGAGGGGAGGGGGCGTAGCTATTATCGTCCCAGAGCGAGCTGGTGATCATCAAGTCGGCACTGTACCGGTTGCAGGCGATGGGGATGTTGTGTACCCGGCACTGCCGGAGCAACATCATGATATCGGCCTCGTGCGGTTGCGCGTTCAGGTCATCGATCAGGAACACCGCCAGGTCGATCTCTTTGCGGACCACCATGGCCGCTATCTCGGCATCGCCGCCCATGGGCCCCGAGTTCATTATGGTGAAATCAGGATTTACTCCCTCTTTCGCGAGGGCGTCGCGCACCAGGGTGCCGGTTGTTCCGGTGCAGACAAGGTGGTGCTCCGACAGGAAGTCGGAGTTAAAGATTACCCAATCCACCATGTCAGACTTCCGGTGATCGTGGGCCACGAGGGCTATAGTTAGTTTTCGTCTCATTATTTTAAAAATTTCAGGTTCCAAGTCCCAATATCCTCAGTTTCCGGTCCACATTGGCATATTAGCACATTAGCACATTAGTCACATTAGCACATTAGTCACATTAGCACATTAGTCACATTAGTCACATTAGCACATTAGTCACATTAAATTCCCAGTTCTTCGCGAATCGCGTCTATTTTTTCGTCGGTTACTTTCCTTGCTTCTCCTATCTCTTCACGGGCTTTTATTGCCGGCCCCTTGACCTCGATGTAATACTTGATCTTGGGTTCCGTCCCCGAGGGGCGGATCGACAGCTTGGTGCCGTCTTCGGTGAAGTACTGC
>JBBACU010000310.1:0-3250 GCA_041656815.1 Proteiniphilum sp. | reverse complement strand
GCTTTTGACTGGTCACTTTCTCGTTCAAGGTACGCGTGATCAGCGACTGCAAATCTTGGGGTGCCTGCTTCTCGGAAGTGAGCGACACGGCACGGGGATCCTTGTTCAGGTCGTCGGTGATTTGCAAAATGGCAAACAGGTCGCCCCCGAGCCGGGATCGCGGGTCTTGGCCTCCGGGCTCCCCCACCGCCTCGAATGTGTACTGTTCGGTAGATTCCAGCAACGGCGCGTAGATTCCGGTATTGTCTATCACGGCAACCCGCTTCACGCTACCGTCGTTCAACGTGGAAAGCCATAGCGGAAGAAGCGACAAGGCAACCATCAACACGGGCATGAGCAACGTGAGGATGATAAACGATTTTTTTCGTACCCTCGTGATATATTCTCTACGGATTACCAATCCTAATTTGTTCATAGTGTTACGATGTTACGGTTTGTATAAAGACGTCGTTCATGGTGGGTAACTCTTCGTCGTAGCTCACCACGTCATAGCGGTCGAAAATCAGCCTCGCTAACTCATTGCTGGCGGTATCGTCCGCTTTTTGCAAACGCAGGTCGATGAACTCGTGGTAGGGTTCCATCGACAGGAGTTGAAACGACGGGTGTTCAAGGTCGAACCGGTCTCCCAGAAGCCGAAAACGGAAGATATTCAGGCGGTGCTGCTTTCTTATTTCATACACTTTCCCTTGCAGCACCACTTGGGCCTTATGGATGAGCGCGATGTTGTCGCATAGCTCCTCTACCGATTCCATGTTGTGGGTGGACAGGATGATGGTTTTACCCTCTTCCTTAAGGCGCAGCATCTCATTCTTCACGATATCGGTATTTACCGGATCAAAGCCACTGAAGGGCTCATCAAAGATCATCAGGTCGGGATCGTGGATCACGGTGGAGATAAACTGCACCTTTTGTTGCATCCCTTTCGACAACTCCTCTACCTTACGATTGTACCAATCCATGATACCAAACCGCTTGAACCAGATCATCAGTGCCCGGTGCGCGTCTTTCTTGGATAGGCCCCTGAGTTGCGCGAGGTACATCGCTTGTTCTCCCACCTTCATTTTCTTGTAGAGTCCCCGTTCCTCGGGCAGGTACCCGATGCGATAGACATCTTCGCCCCGCGCCGGCCGACCGTCAATCCGCACTTCGCCACTATCGGGAGCGGTAATACGCGTAATAACGCGAATCAGGGTGGTCTTGCCCGCGCCGTTAGGGCCTAACAGCCCGTAGATGGTACCCTTGGGCACTTGAATGCTCACTCTATCCAGTGCCAAGTGATGGGCATACTGCTTTACGACATCGTTGGTTTCTAAATACATACTGCTATTTTCTAATATCTTAGCACGATTCGCTCCCCAAGCTCTTTGGAGAGTACTTTTTTTATCTCTTGCAACTGTTTCAGTTCGCCGATAAGCGACAGGTGATTCCCGGGGTCGCTTGTTTTTAGCTTCTCCGTGACCTCTTTGATTTTCTGAAGCACGTACGCGTTTTTCAACTCGGTGGTTGCCCGGGGCACGTGGCTGCTCAGGAGGTTCTCTTCCAGCAACCGGGAGTCTTTGTCCCCCTCCTCCTCGCCCAGTATTTTCGCGTGGATCTTGCTCAAGTGGTACCGGTCGCTTATCAGCTCGGAGGCTAATTTGCTCACGCTTGGATCGGGATGCGACAAGAAGTAGCGGGGCGATTCGAACTGGGCATCGGTCATGTGCTCGCATGCCTCTTCGAACATCTGCAGGTAGAGCGGGTGCGTAAACTGGATCTTGTCTCTATCCAGGTCGAAATGAATGAACTCGGTCACCCCCGGCCCCACTTCTACCAGCACGTTTTCGTGAATCACCTTGCCACCCTCTCCTCTCTTTTGTTCCTCGAATTTCCGGTAGAGGGGTGTGTTCCCGTACCGCACCACGTACCGCAAGATCGCCAGCTCGTACCGCTCGTAAGGGTTAGCCGGGGTAACCGGTACGCCTTTCGGAGTACCAAACGACGCGTTGGCCGCGGCTCCGGCACCGTTTCCGCCGTTGGCGCGCGTGTCGCCACGAGCCTCCGAGCGAGCCGCCTCTTTCTCCTTCTGGTCTCGTTTTCGCTCGTAGTTTCTCTTCCGGATCCGGTTGATTTCGTTGATCAGCACCCGCTCGTCCATGTTCAGCAACAGCGAACATTCCTGGGCATACACCGATCGCTTTATGCTATTCGGTATCAGCGAGATGCTCTCCACCACGTTCGATATCAGCCCCGCCCGCTTGATGGGGTCATCGCCCACCTGCTCCAGCAACAACTCCGTCTTGAACCGGATGAAGTCGCTCTCGTTCTCTTGAATATACTTGTGGAAGCTCTCCGCGTTCTGTTTTTTAGCAAACGAGTCGGGATCCTCGCCGTCGGGCAAGAGCACCACCTTCACGTTCATACCGTCCTCCAGCAGCAAGTCGATCCCCCTGAGGGCGGCATTGATTCCCGCCGCGTCGCCATCATACAGCACGGTGATGTTCTCCGAGAAACGATGGATCGCCCGGATCTGGCCAGCGGTAAGCGCGGTACCCGACGAAGCCACCACGTTCTCTATCCCCGCCTGGTACATCGAGATCACGTCGGTGTACCCTTCCACCAGAAAGCATTTATCTTGCTTCACGATGGCACTCTTAGCAAAGTAGATGCCGTAGAGCTCGCTGCTCTTGGAGTAGATCTCGCTTTCGGGAGAGTTCACGTACTTCCCCGTGTTCTCCACTTTCTTGAGGATACGCCCCCCGAAGGCCACCACCTTTCCCGAGAGCGTGTGTACCGGAAAGAGCACCCTGCCCCGGAAGCGGTCGACCAGCGGGCGGCCTTGCTCCCCGCCGGTCGAGAGTCCCGTTTTTAACAGGTAATCTTGCTTGTATCCCGCTTTTTGCGCCTCCACGGAGAAGGCATCGCGTTGCTCCAGGCTGTACCCTAACTGGAATTTCTTGATGATGTCGTCCCGGAACCCCCGTTCCCGGAAATAGGAGAGCCCCACCGCTTTCCCCTCGGGATGGGCATGAAGCACCTTCACGAAGTAGTCGCGCGCGTACTCGTTAAGGATAAACATGCTCTCCCGGTCGCTCTGGGCCTGTTTTTCCTCGTCGGTATACTCCTTCTCGATTACCTCGATATTGTACTTCTTGGCAAGGTATTTCAGTGCCTCGTAATAGGTAAGCTGCTCGTGTTTCATCACGAAATGAATAGGGGTTCCCCCTTCACCACAGGAGAAGCACTTGCAGATATTTTTCGCGGGCGACAC
>JBBACU010000309.1:0-3258 GCA_041656815.1 Proteiniphilum sp. | reverse complement strand
GATCTCCTGCAGGCGCTCGATCCTTCTTGAATCCGCGGGGTGCGTGCTCAGTACCTCGGGCACTTGGCCGCCGCCCGATGCCTGTGCCATCCGGGTCCAGAAAGGAATGGCCGCCCGGGGATCGTATCCCGCCATGGCCATGATGATCACGCCAATCTCGTCCGATTCCAATTCCTGCTTGCGGGCATAGGGCAGCATCACGCCGTATTGCGCTCCCAGCCCGAACACGGCGGAACCTACCTGCTGCATCGCTTGCGAGTCGCCCAGAAGCCCTCCCGCCACGGCCCCGCCGTATTGCAGGGCTACCTGCTGGCTGATTCGCTCGTTGGAGTGTTGCGCGATCACGTGCGCGATCTCGTGCCCGATAACCACCGCGAGGGCTTCTTCGGTTTGGGTGATAGGTAACAACCCGGTGTACACCACCACCTTGCCCCCCGGCATGGCAAACGCGTTCACGCTCTTGTCGGCCACCAGGTTAAACTCCCACGAGTAGTTGGCCAACTCAGACTCGTACCCGTTGTTCCTGTAGAACGTAGTCACCGCGTTCGCGATGCGCGATCCCACCCTGCTTACCATCTGGGCGTTCGCGGTGCCCCTCTCCACGGGAGCCGTGCGCATGAAATCCTGGTACTGCTGCAAGCTCAAGGCTATCACTTCGTCGTTTGACACCAACTGCAACTGGCGCCTCCCGGTAAAGGGGACACTCCCGCAGGAGACCAACAACGCCGCGAGAAGCAGCGTGAATGAAAATGTCAGGGTTCGTGATCCGTACAATCTTCTCATAGCTTTTATTGTTTTGATAGTTTCTACTTCATCTTGTTTAACAGGATGTCCTCCGTTTTGTTCGGCTCCCCTTCATAATCTCCCCGTTCAATTTGCTTGGGCAGTAGGGGATTAATCATTTCGTTCGAATCAACTAAAAAAGTACTTCCCGCCTCGCTGCAAAAATAAGGATAAATCGGTAACGTTTTGAAATTATCCCCATTTTTTCTATCTTTGAGCGATTTTTCACGATAACAGTAACGCCATAGGGAAACGATACACGCTACCCGTATTCATCGGATTGGCGTTGCATTTCGTTTATCACAGTGACATATGTCTTCAACAACAAATAACGACGATATCATCGACAAAGAGGGGCATAACGCCACCTCCTTCTCCGGGGCCAAGGTGCCGGTGAAGTTGGGCGACGACACCACGCTCAACCTCTCCAAGATGTACCAAAACTGGTTCCTGGATTACGCGTCGTACGTGATCCTCGAACGGGCCGTCCCCCATGTTTCCGACGGGCTGAAGCCGGTTCAGCGGCGTATCCTTCATGCCATGAAGCGAATGGACGACGGGCGCTACAACAAGGTAGCCAACATCATCGGGAACACCATGCAGTTTCACCCGCACGGCGACGCGTCCATCGGCGACGCGCTGGTGCAGATCGGACAGAAAGACCTGCTGGTCGACTGCCAGGGGAACTGGGGAAATATCCTTACCGGCGACGGTGCCGCGGCACCCCGTTATATCGAGGCCCGGCTCACCCCGTTTGCCCTCGAGGTGCTGTTTAACCCCAAGACCACCGAGTGGAAACCCTCCTACGATGGCCGGAACAAGGAGCCGGTAACGCTCCCCGCCAAGTTCCCGCTGCTACTCGCGCAAGGAGCCGAAGGGATCGCGGTAGGACTCTCCTCCCGCATCCTCCCGCATAACTTTAACGAGATCTGCGACGCGGCGGTGGCTTACCTCCAAGAGAAAGAATTTAAGTTATACCCTGATTTTCAGACAGGGGGGTATATCGACGTGGAACGGTACAACGACGGCGAACGGGGCGGATCGGTCAAGGTGCGCGCTTCCATCGAGAAGCTCGATAACCGCACGCTGGTTATCCGGGATATTCCTTTCGGGCGGACCACCGCGAGCGTGGTCGATTCCATCCTCAAGGCCAACGAGCGGGGGAAGATAAAAATCCGGAAGGTGGACGATATCACGGCACAAAACGTGGAGATACACGTGCAACTGGCACCCGGTATCTCGTCCGATAAAACCATCGACGCGCTCTACGCGTTTACCGACTGCGAGATCAATATCTCGCCCAACTGCTGCGTGATCGAGGACGACAAGCCGCACTTCCTCACCGCAAGCCACCTGCTTAAAGCATCGGTAGACCGTACCAAGGATTTACTGCAGCAGGAGCTGGAGATCGAGAAGCACGAGAAGGAGGAGGCACTCCTGTTCGCTTCACTCGAGAAGATATTCATCGAGGAGCGTATCTACAAGGACAAGGAGTTTGAGAACGCGAAGAGCATGGACGCGGCCGTGGCCCATATCGACAAGCGGTTGGAACCGTTTAAGAAAAATTTTATCCGGGAGATCAACCGGGAAGATATCCTCAAGCTGATGGAGATCAAGATGGCCCGCATCCTCCGGTTTAATTCCGATAAGGCCGACGAGCTGATCGCCAAGCTGCTTCAACAGATCGAGGAGATCGAGCACCAGCTGGGGCACCTGGTCGATTATACCATCGCCTGGTACCTCATGCTCAAGGAGAAATATGGGAAGAACTACCCGCGACGCACCGAGATCCGGAGCTTCGAGAACATCGAGGCCAGCAAGGTAGCGGTGGCCAACGAAAAACTTTATGTGAACCGGGAGGAAGGATTCATCGGTACCGGGATGAAGAAGGACGAGTTTGTCTGCAACTGCTCCAACATTGATGACATCATCGTCTTCTTCAAAGACGGCACGTATAAGGTGGTGAAGGTAAGTGACAAGATGTTCGTGGGCAAGGGGATCCTCTACGCAAACGTGTTCAAGCGAAACGACAAACGCACCATCTACAACGTGGTGTATCGTCACGGGAAGAGCTCGCCCCACTATATCAAGCGGTTCGCGGTCACCGGCGTGACCCGCGACAAGGAGTACAACCTGACCCGGGGCAAGCCGGGCTCCCGTATCGTCTATTTTAGCGCCAACCCCAACGGCGAGGCAGAGACCATCCGGGTGATCCTGAAACCCAAGCCGCGCCTGCGTATCTTGCAGTTCGAGAAGGACTTTAGCGAGATCGATATCAAGGGCAAACAGGCCATGGGTAATATCCTGACCAAGGCGGAGGTGCACCGGGTACAGTTAAAACAGAAAGGTGTATCCACGCTGGGTGGGCGCAAGGTGTGGTTTGATCCCGACGTGTTCAGGCTGAACTACGAGGGGGGCGGTGACTACCTCGGCGAGTTCCAGGGAGACGATAAGATATTGGTCACCACCAAGAGC
>JBBACU010000308.1:0-3258 GCA_041656815.1 Proteiniphilum sp. | reverse complement strand
GCATCTATCGGATCAAAGCCTGATCGATGAGTTGCGCATGTACAACAAAGCATTGCCTGCCTCGGAGATAGAACAACTGGCCGCTCAATAGGCCACCACAATAGCATCAACAGATGAAAAGATCAGTGGAGCTATGGCTTGTCATACTATGTTGCGGTTTTCTTTTGAACTGCGGCAAGAGCGATGGAAATGTTCTTCCTGAATTATTACATCTGGAGACCATCGAGATCGAAGGAGTAGTCAATACGCCGACTTTCTCGGACGTCAACCCCGATCTCGAGATAAAGCTGGTCTTTTCTGAAGCGGTAGATCCTGCCACGTTGGAACAAAACATCACGCTAAAGAAGTCCGCAGGGGAGCAAGTAGCACTTGTTTTCACGTTAAAACAAGATTTGCTAGTGGTAAAACCAAAGACTCCCCTGCCCGCTTTCGCGACGTTCACCCTTGATGTCCGCAGAGGACTGCTTGCTCTATCAGGAAGTCAGCTACTGACAGGGAAAGTATACACGATATCCACGGGAATCGACCCAAACGATAAATTTCCCCGCATTCCCGACGAAGAGCTGCTCACGTTAGTACAAAAGCAGACTTTTGGTTACTTTTGGGAATTCGCCCACCCGGTGAGCGGGATGGCACGGGAACGCTCCACATCCGGCAACACGGTCACCACGGGCGGAACCGGGTTTGGCGTGATGGCCATGATCGTGGCGGTGGAAAGAGGGTTTATTACCCGTGAAGAGGCACTACAACGTGTCCGGCAGATCGTGGCCTTCCTCGACACCCGCTGTACCCGGTATCACGGGGCATTCGCCCATTGGATCAACGGGGAGACGGGAGCCACGGTGCCGTTCAGCACGTACGATAACGGGGCCGACTTGGTAGAGACCTCTCTACTATTTCAAGGGCTACTCGCTGCGCGTCATTACTTTAATGGAGACACGAACGAAGAGAGTCAACTGCGGGAAGATATCACCCGACTGTGGGAGGAGATCGAGTGGACATGGTTCCAAAAAGAAGACGAGAAGGTGTTATACTGGCACTGGAGCGCGCAACACGGGTGGCAGATGAACCTGAAGATACAGGGATGGAACGAGAGCCTGATCACTTACGTGCTGGCGGCCGCGTCCCCTACCCACCCCATCTCGAAAGAAGTGTACGACCAAGGATGGGCACGAAACGGGGGAATGCGAAACGGTTCCTCCTACCACGGGATCACCCTGCCCTTGGGGCCGGAATATGGCGGGCCGATGTTCTTCGCCCACTACTCGTTCTTGGGACTGGACCCAAACGGGCTGAAAGACCAGTACGCCGACTACTGGATGCAAAACAGGAACCACGCGCTCGTCAATTACACCTACTGCGTGGATAACCCGAAAGGATACAGCGGCTACGGCGAGCACTGCTGGGGATTGACTGCCAGTGACGGCAACCAAGGATACAGCGCCCACTCGCCCACCAACGACAGGGGGGTGATCGCGCCCACGGCCGCACTGGCATCCATGCCGTACACGCCGGAGGAGTCCTTGCGAGCCTTGCACTTTTTTTACTACAAGCTGGGCGATAAGCTCTGGCGGGAGCACGGCTTCGCGGACGCGTTCAACCTTTCGGAAAACTGGTTTGACAACCAACATATAGCCATCGACCAAGGGCCCATTATCATTATGATCGAGAACTACCGCACGGGGCTGCTGTGGAATCTATTCATGGATATCCCCGAGATCCGGGCAGGGCTAACGAAGCTGGGATTCGAATATTCACATTAAAAATAACTGATATGCGACACGCTCTGAAAATTTTATTGCCGTTCTTATTCCTTCATTTCGCGGCAGACGCCTTCGCGCGCTACCCGGAATACGACTCCCTCGCGTTTGTTTCCGACAAAGGCGACACGCTGCTTTATCGTCAGCTGAATCCCCTGAAAGTCGAACAAGGCAAAACCTACCCGCTCGTGCTCTTCCTGCACGGGGCCGGCGAAAGAGGATCGGATAACATTTCACAACTGGCCCACGGAGCGCGGATGTTCACCAATCCGGTTAACCGGGAGAATTATCCCGCTTTCGTGCTCTTCCCGCAATGTCCCGCGGAGCTATACTGGCCCACGCCCAAGCGCCCGGGCAGCTTTACCGAGGGGAACCCCTTCCCGGAGGACGCGGGGATTTCCAAGCCCTTGGGATTAACAAAGGAGTTGCTGGACGAGTTTATCCGGGACAACCCGGTAGACCCGGACCGGATCTATATCATGGGCTTGTCGATGGGAGGAATGGGTACGTTCGACCTGGTATGCCGTTTCCCCGACCTGTTCGCGGCGGCAATCCCCATCTGCGGGGGCGTTCATACCGATCGATTGACCAACCTCGCGTCCAACACCGCGTTCCGGATATTTCACGGCGATGCCGATTCGGTCGTCCCGGTCCGGTTCTCTCGAGAGGCCTACCTGACACTGAAAGCGGAAGGAGCCAACGCGGAATACATCGAATTTCCCGGGGTGAACCACGATAGCTGGACGCCCGCCTTCAACCGGGACGATTTCATGCCGTGGCTCTTCCGGCAAAACAAGTAGCCGGTTTCACACCTGAATTTCTGACTAAAAATAATACTTTATGCAAATGAACCAGTACAAAACCGGGTTGCTCCTTGCCCTCCTTGCGGGGGGAATCCTTTTCGGGGCATGCAATAACCCCAAGAGAGAGGCAGCCAACACGGGAGGAAACAGCTCCGATACCCTCGCGGTGGAAAACAGGCCCAACGTGTTCGCGTCGGAGGACGAGTTCCTTGACTTCATTCAAAAGTCACACATTAATTACATGTGGGACGGGGCCGAGCCCACCTCGGGCCTGGCACCGGAGCGTATTCATATCGATGGGGTCTACCCGCAAAATGATGCCGACGTGATCACGACCGGTGGTAGCGGCTTCGGCATCGCCGGGCTGATCGTGGGCATCGAACGGGGCTTTATCCCCCGGAAGGAGGGAGTCGAGAGGCTCCACCGGATTGCCGACTTCCTGGCCGAAGCGGACCGGTACCACGGCGTCTGGGCACACTGGATCCACGGCCCCACGGGAAAGACCAAGGCGTTTAGCAGCAAGGATAACGGGGCAGATCTCGTGGAGAGTGCTTTCTTGGTACAGGGGCTGCTGATCGCGCGGGAATACTTCAAAGAGGGCAACGAGAACGAGCAAGCGCTCGCGGGAAAAATAGACCAACTATGGCGGGAAATGGAATGGGACTGGTTCCTGAACGGACAAGACGTGCTGTTTT